>CAIUFY010000038.1 GCA_903898555.1 uncultured Actinomycetes bacterium | reverse complement strand
GTGGCAGTATGTGCCGAAAGAGGCCTCCTCGTAAATGCAACATCCGAAAAGGTCATCCGAATTGCACCGGCTCTTACAGTCACTGCAATTCAGGTTTCTGAGTTTTCTTCTAAATTCATTTCCGCTTTAAAGGAGGTCGCCGCCAATGGCTAAGCGTCAAGTAACAACTCCAAGCAAGCGCAAAAGTGTCGTCGCGGATTTAGTTGCGCGAAAAGTTATCGATTCCCAAGAGGCTTTGGTCGCGGCACTTACCGATGAAGGAATTGTGGTTACTCAAGCAACTGCAAGTCGGGATTTAGTTGAGCTCGGAGCTTATCGAGGGAAGGATAAGAGGGGAGTGGTGAGATATCTGCTTCCCGCAGAACAGTTCTCGACGAGAAACCCTGATCTTCTCCTCTCCGCAAAAGCCAGTGGGAATATCGCCGTTTTGAGAACACCGCCAGGAGGTGCTCAGCTTCTTGCAAGCGCCCTGGATCATTCAGAGCTTAAATCTCTCCTCGGTACTATCGCTGGCGACGATACCGTTCTGGCGATTTCAGCATCAGCGCAAGGTGGAGCTCGACTCATTAAAGAAATAGAAGAATATTTGAGCGAAGCTCGCGTAAAATCATCGAGGTCCACGCAAATAAAGAAGAGATAGGAATAAACATGGCGCTCTGGGGTGGACGATTTTCTCAAGGACCAGCACAATCGGTGGCCGCTCTCTCTCGAAGCGTAGATTTTGACTGGCGTTTAGCTCAGTACGACATCAGAGTAAACGTCGCCCATGTCCGCGGATTAACCGAATCAAGCGTACTTTCACGCGAGGACTCGACAAGAATCATTGATGGCTTGATCGCCCTAAGTAAAGAAATTGAGTCAGGTACCTTTTCGTACAACGATACGGATGAGGATGTTCACAGCGCCATCGAACGTGGATTGATTGAAAAATTGGGAACGCTCGGCGGAGCATTTCGTGCCGGCCGCTCGCGAAATGACTTAGTTGTTACAGACTTCAAGCTCTACATAATCGATCACATTATGGAAATTGCTCAGACCCTCACTCTTCTCGTTGATGCACTTAATCGTGTGGCCGACGAATACAAAGGAGCGATAGCGCCGGGTTTTACCCACTTGCAACATGCTCAGCCAATTAATTTTGGTCATGAGATTGCAAAGCACTCACACGCCTTCCTCCGCGATGTTGATCGAATTCAAGATTGGCTAACTCGAAACTCATTTTCTCCATTAGGCGCAGGTGCGCTTGCTGGTTCTTCTCTTCAACCCCATCCAGAGAAGACAGCCCATGAACTTGGGTTTGCTGGGCCTCTATTAAATTCTATCGATGCTGTGAGCGATCGGGATTTCGTAGCAGAAGCACTATTCATTTTTTCAATGATTGGCATACATCTTTCTCGAATCGGCGAGGAGTTCACGATATGGAGCACTACTGAATTCGCTTGGGCAAAACTAGATGACGCCTTCTCGACGGGTTCATCAATCATGCCTCAAAAGAAGAACCCGGATATTGCAGAATTAGCTCGAGGCAAGTCGGGAAGGCTCATCGGAAATCTAACGGGACTGTTAACTGTTCTTAAAGGTTTGCCTTTCGCCTACAACCGGGATCTTCAAGAAGATAAAGAGCCTGTTTTTGATTCGGTTGAGACACTCCAGGTAATACTTCCTGCTGTCATCGGAATGATTGAGACCACAACTTTTGATCGCGAGAAAATGTCCGGCGCAGCGGTTACAGGTCACGCACTCGCTACAGAGATTGCAGACTTCCTTGCACGAAAAGGCGTTCCATTTTCGCAAGCGCATGAAGCATCTGGAAAATGTGTACAACTTGCAGATTCGCTTGGAATGGAAGTTCATGATTTATCGGACGCTCAATTGAGTGGAGTTCATTCTGATCTAACATCCGATATTCGCTCTGTTTTAACTGGCCCAGGTGCAGTTTCTTCGCGAACCTCTCTTAGCGGAACTTCAGAAGCAAGTATTACAAAACAAATCGCTCAGCTTCAATCTTCAAATAAAAGTGCGCTTGAATCCATCGAAAAAGCGCGCGAATCCTTCTCGAGAATGATGAGTATCTAAGCACTATGACAAAAGAACTTCTTGCAGATTTAGATTGGCGCGGCTTGATCGCCCAAACAACGGACCGCGATGCGTTAACACGCGATCTCGAATCTGGGCCGATTTCATTTTACGTAGGGTTTGATCCAACAGCTGCAAGTTTGCACATAGGAAATCTTGCAGTCATTTGCACAATGCGACGTTTTCAACTTGCTGGCCACAAGCCAATTCCGCTTGTTGGGGGAGCCACGGGCTTAGTCGGTGATCCATCGGGTAGAAATGAGGAACGTTCTCTCAATGATGAGTCAGTTGTTGTTGATTGGGTAAATCGAATTCGAAAACAGCTTGAACAGTTCCTTTCTTTTGAAGGAGCAAATTCGGCGACGATGGCAAACAATCTTGATTGGACAGCACCAATTTCTGCTCTCGAATTTCTCCGTGATATTGGAAAACATTTTAGTGTTAATCAAATGTTATCCAAAGACAGCGTCTCAGCTCGTCTTGAAGGCGGCGGAATTTCCTACACGGAATTCTCATACCAAGTCTTGCAAGCACTTGATTACTTAGAACTTTACAGACGACAAAATTGCACCTTACAAATGGGTGGAAGTGATCAATGGGGAAATATAGTTGCCGGTCTTGACTTAATTCGCAAAGTCGAAGGTGGAACAGGACACGCTCTTACAATTCCGCTTATTACAAAGTCTGATGGAAATAAGTTTGGCAAGAGCGTAGGCGGATCGGTTTGGTTAGATCCTGAAATGACTTCTCCATATGCATTTTTCCAATTCTGGATTGGAGTCGAAGACGCGGATGTTGAAAAACTGCTTAAAGTTTTTTCATTTAAGTCACGCGAAGAAATTGAAGTTTTGTTGGTATCACTCAAAGAAAATCCTGGAGCACGCGAAGCGCACAGAGCACTTGCGCGCGAGTTAACATCACTTGTTCACGGCGAACACAATGCGCAACAATCAGAAGCTGCCGCAAAAGCACTTTTCGGTCAAGGAGAATTAAGTGAACTTGATGAAGCAACTTTGCAATCAGCGCTTTCACAATTGCCTCGCGCGGAAATTAAGAAAGAGGAAATAATTCCGTCGTGGGTAGATCTTTTGGTTGCAACAGGTGTTGTAGATTCAAAGTCTGCTGCACGGCGAATAGTTAAAGAAGGTGGCGCTTACTTAAATAACGAGAAAATTTCTGGTGAAGATTTTGTTCCGTCTATTGCAAGTGCTTTGTGTGGTCGCTTTTTGATTTTGCGTAAAGGCAAGCGCGATCTAGCTGCGATTGAACTTATCTAGCCACAGAATCGACCTACCGTTAAAGTCCCCCTATTTAGGGGGGTTTTGCTTTATATGAGCGTGG
>CAIUFY010000037.1 GCA_903898555.1 uncultured Actinomycetes bacterium | reverse complement strand
TGTTCTTGCTAGACGAGGATGCGAAGGCTTTGTTTTCCGAGGTGATGACGGGATGGATGAGTTGTCACTTTCAACAACAAGTACCGTTTATCAAGTTTCGGATGGCAAAATCAGAATCGAGAAACTAGATCCATCAAATCTTGGAATTGAAACATCCTCCATCGAAGAACTAATTGGTGGAGACGCTGATTTCAATGTAAAGGTTGCCCGAAAAGTTTTTGCTAGCAAGGAAAGTCCAGTGAGGGATGCCGTGGTTCTTAATGCCGCTGCAGCAATCGCTGCATTTAAAGCAGACTTCAATCTCTCCGTAGAGCAGCAATTTGCGAACGGGATGGTTCTTGCGCGACAAGCTATTGATTCAGGGGCTGCTGCCGCGCTCGTAGAAAATTGGGCAAAACTGTCTCAAGAAATTGGGGCTATTTACCCCGCTTAAGGGTGTGCAATTCTTTGAGAGTCTGGGTAGAGCTTCCAAGTCTTTCGAGCAAGCGATGGAAAACCTCCACGGTTGTTTGCGCATCGTCCAAGGCTCGATGGGTTGGTTGGACACTTGTTTCAAAAAAATTGGCGAGAGTAGAGAGTTTGTAATTGAGCACTTCATCGCTTTGAATTGCGATTCGAGCAATTTTGACGGTATCAAGGATTACATAAGCAGGCCATGGTTGCTCGACTTTTAGGGCCGCAGCTTTTAGGAAGCTAATATCAAATGGAGCATTGTGAGCAATTAATACTGTCTCCTCTTCAGATCCGCACCAATCAAGAAACTTCGGAAGTATCTCTTCAATAGGAGGTGCATCTGCCACCATCGCATCTGTTATGCCTGTTAGTTCAGTAATAAAGATTGGAATTGGGGAATTTGGTTTTACGAATGTTGTGAACTCGTCAATAACTTCTCCACCCAAGACTTTTACTGCGCCAAATTCGGTTATTTCACTTCCGCCGTACGGAGCTCCTCCAGTAGTTTCAAGGTCGACTACGACGAAGATAACGTTACTTAAGTGGCGATCCATGGTGTGGCTAAACTACTTGATACGTGCGACATTACAAGGCATAAGCAAGAATCGTAATAAAAGCAATTGTTACTGGCAAAGTTTCCATCAACCCCCGAAGTGTCGCCATCGTGGCTGCTGGTCCGTATCTTCTGTGATTAAAAGCGCTAATAACTGAGGCAATAACTGGATATGTTGAAAAAGCCCCTGAGACGCTCGCACCTAGGTGTGGGGCCAAGGTCGAAAGACCAAAGAGGACCGTCACTGTCACCAATATTCGAGCGGGCAATTCCCAGGAAGGCGGCGTTACTTTTTCAGGAAGTGAAATGGCTGGTGGCCACCAACGCATCGCGACTATCCAAACGCCAAGTAATAAGAGAATAGTTTGCAACGTCGTAATTCGATATTGCGTGGTAATGAAACCGGTAGTTAAACAGGTTGCAGTACCAATGATTAACGAAATCCACCAATTAAATTTTGCCGATGCCATTGCGTAAACCCAGCAATACATTGAAAGTGCAATTTGTCCGAGAAGCACTCCATGAGCAACATGTGCAGCGAAACTTCGACCTTCTTGTATGCAGATAATAAGAATGAATGGACCGGTAGTAATTGGCAGTCCAATGAGTCGCCCACCGATGCCATGGCCGTAATTCTTTTGAAGGTAGTGTGCAAACAAGACCATGATTGGTCCAAGGGTTAATTTAAGTAAAAGTAAGGTGCTCACTTAAGAGTCGAAACCAAGTCCTATGGAATCTAGAAATCTAAGCCAGAGATTTCTTCGACCTTCATGGTGGTCGGCTCTGTAAATAGACCATTGCGTTAATCGAATAAAGAACCAGCGAAATGGCTCTGGTGGAAATGGAAGAGGCTTCTTGCGAACCATTTTTAGGCGGGTTTTTTCAGAATCAATTCCATCGAGGAGATCGAGCATCACGTCAGCGCCAAATCTCGTTGCTGCAACACCTAATCCAGTAAAGCCAAGGACATAAGCGACTCGGCCTTTGTAGGCAGTACCCCAGAATGGTGAGAAGCGTGAACATGTATCGATTGCGCCGCCCCATCCATGGGTAAATTTAATTCCTTTGAGTTGAGGAAAAGTCTCCAGGAAATCTGCTGCAAGATGCGCGTAGGTATCAGCTGACTTTTCGTATTCCTGACGAACTTTTCCGCGGAAGTTATAAATGGCATCGTAGCCACCCCAGAGGATCTCTCCCTCCGCAGTCATTCTGTAATAATGAAATTGATTGCGTGATTCTGAAATTCCTTCGCGGCCTTTCCAACCAATAGCTTCATGTTGTTCTTTCGAAAGTGGCTCTGTGACTAACTGAAAATCGTAGACAGGGATAACGTATTTACGCGCTCTACGAACAAGTGATGGGAAAACATTTGTCGCAAGAGCAACTTTTTGAGCAAAGATACTTCCGTATGGAGAATGGACAATTATCCCGTCCCTTGTCTTTTCAAGTGAAGTAACTTCTGAATTTTCAAAGATACGCACACCAAGTGAGAGGCAGGCGCGTTCGAGTCCCCAGACAAGACGAGCGGGGTCTACAAGAGCTGTTCCATCCGGATCCCAAAGAGCGCCCTTGTATGTAGGGGAAGCAACTCGAGAAATAGTTTCCTCTTGAGTCAGAACCTCAACATGGTCACCATATTCGTTTCTTAACTTTGCCTCTTCTCGAAGAAGCGGTAACTGCCAATCTGCATCTGCAACTCTCAATTCGCCAGTACGGCGCCAGTCGCATTCAATTCCAAAACTCTTAATTGTCTCTTCAATGGCATCTAAATTTTCTCGACCAAGACGCTCGATGGTTGCCATCTCATCTTTAAAACGTGCGTAACCGTTTGTGAATCCATGAGTGAGTGAGTTATTGCAGAATCCGCCATTTCGCCCAGAGGCTCCCGCGCCAGTCCAGCTCTTTTCAATAATAATGACTTCGCGTTCAGGATTTCGTTGCTTAGCAAGAAGGGCAGTCCACAAACCGGTGTAACCAGCTCCGACAATACAAAGGTCGGTTGTGACATCTCCGATGAGAAGGGAGTGAGGCTGAGGCTCCAAAGGATCTGAATCAAGCCAATACAAATCTGGCTGCATATTGGAGAGGTGTTTAAGAATATAAGGGTCGATGTTTGCCATCGCGTCATCCGGCCTGCGCCGGAATCACCCCTTTACTTCATCAAAGTTGGCCCGGGTCCTCCGGATTCCTACCCCATAACGCAGATGTCTGTTAACTATCTGTGCTTCGTTACAGTGTTGCAATCATACCGGGTATTGACTGAGTTGATAGCGTAGCGCGCATGAAAACCATCCTGGATGCTATTGGCAATACGCCTTTAATAAACATTGAAGGCATTTTTGTAAAAATGGAGTACCTCAACCCTTCGGGTTCCATCAAAGCGCGTATTGCAAAATACATGATTGAGAGAGCAGAGCAAGAGGGACTGCTAAACCCAGGTGACACCATCGTTGAGGCGAGCAGTGGCAATACAGGAAACGCGATGAGTATGGTGGCAGCAGTTAAGGGCTACAAAATGTTGGTTGTTATGCCTGAAGGTTTAAGTCAAGAACGAACTGCAATTTCACGAGCATTTGGTGCAGAAGTCCGAACCCTTGGTGATTTCCACGTGAATAGCGCTCTTGCTGAAGTACGTAGGCTTGCAGATCAACCTGGATTTTTCGCACCTCAACAATTTGATAGCGAATGGAACGTTATCGAAAATCACGATTGGCTCGGCCAAGAGATTCTTCGCGAGCTGCCCTCGAAGCCAGATCTAGTTATTGGGGGAGTTGGCACCGGAGGAACGTTGATCGGCGTCGGTAGTGCGTTCAAAGAAGTGAATTCAAAATCTTTAAGTTACGCCCTTGAACCATCAGAATCATGCACCATTGCATGTGGTGAGGTTGCAAAACATCTCATTGAAGGAATTTCCGATGGATTTATTCCCGGAATTATCGAAAGACACAGTTCAGAGATTGATGGATTCATCCACATTCACTCGCATGACGCGGTTGAAGAGACCCGCAGGCTTGCAAGAAAGCACGGCATTTTCGTGGGGCCATCCTCTGGCGCCCACATGTTGGCTGCAAAGCAACTCAAGGAAGAGCTCGGACTTGAAACCGTCGTAACCTTTTTCTGCGACGAGGGGGAAAAGTACATTAACGATTATTGGCTCAATCAGTAAGTTATGCCTATGGAGATGAATAAAATTCTGAAGCACATGGCATGGGCCAATCAACGCCTAATTCTTGAGCTAGAAAAATTGCCAGATGAAGCGCTTGCTGCATACATTGCGAATTCAGAGTGGACCGTGGCTGAGATCCTTAGGCACATTTGCAGTTCTGCCAGTTGGTACGCCTACAGATTGCTTGATCCAGCAAGCGTTACGGAAGAAATGCGCGTAACAACAAAAGCAAAACTGGAAGAGATTGAAAAGGCGCCAAGTTCGATGAGTGATCTCAAACGTTTTTCAAACTATGCTGCTTCCGCCGATGCGGATTTGCTCGCAGCTTCTCAATTGCCCGAAGGCGATGTTGTGCGCGAATATGAAGGAAAACGCATTGTGAGAGCCCGCTCGACAGTGATCTCGCAAGCCATTCATCATGCAACAGAGCATCGAGCACAGTTGGTTGCGGCACTTGAATCCCGTGGTTTTACGGGAGTGGATTTGGATGCGATGGATATGTGGGCATTTTGTGATGAGGTTGGAGAAGATGCATGAGTAAATCAGCCTTGATGGTTATCGATGTACAAAAAGATGTCGTTGCCAATGGATTTGAAACAGAGAGAGTTGTTTCGAACATAAATTCTCTTATTAGCAAAGCCCGAGCCGCTCATGTCCCCGTTATTTGGGTTCAGCATTCTGATGATTACTTAGTGAAAGGCAGCGAAGGTTGGAACTTCGTAGATGAACTCGAGCCGTTGGATTCAGATTCTCGAATCTACAAAACCCAGCCGAGTTCTTTTGAAGGTACAAATCTGCTGGATCTGCTAAATGTACTTGGGACTAATGAATTGGTGATAACAGGAGCGCAGACTGATTTCTGCGTAAATGCAACGTCGAATGCCGGCGTCGAGCTTGGTTTTGAAGTTGTTCTTGTGGGGGATGCTCACACGACAGAAAACACGGCGGCAAAAACAGCCCAAGAGATAATCGCTGAGAAAAACAGCTCATTCAAGGAAATCGGCCGCGTCGCGCAAACCTCAGAGATTTCATTCTAGAATTCCACTATGACAAAACCGACTTTATTGAAGACATTTCTCTGGTACCAAAGCGATCTTGAGGGTGCTCTTGATTTTTACAAGAAAACTTTTGGCGATGTTGTTGTAAAGGAAGAAAATCGCATGGGGCCTGGCGCTCCTTTATTTACTGCAGATTTTACGATTTACGGTCATCAGTTCATCGGGATGGCTATTGAGGGCGGACCTGAGTTCAATACTTCCATCTCTTTATCCATACAGTGTGATGGGCAGGAAGAAACTGACCGTTTATGGAAAGCGATAACGGCCGAAGGCGAAGAAGGTCAATGCGGCTGGTGTAAAGACAAATGGGGCGTCAGTTGGCAGATTACGCCACTTCAAATGAGGGATTATCTCGGGAATTCGAACCCAGAAGTTGCGCAACACAATTGGCAAGCTCTTCGGAACATGAAGAAAATTGAGCTTTCGGAGTTTAAGTCCTAGATTCTTAGAGTGCGTGAATGAAGTCTTGCAGCGATGACATCACTGTGGAGACGGCAATGGCAAGCAAGAGCAGGCCAAATATTCTCGTCAACACGTTTAAACCCTGCTCTCCGAGTATTTTCTCAATTGGTTCCGCTGCCAAGAGAAGAACGCAAGTCAAGGCCGAAAGAACGAGAATAATTACGAGGTCAGCAATCCTGACAATTCCGCGATCTGAATTTCCAATCGCAATGACAGTTGCAATTGCGCCAGGTCCCGCCATTAATGGAATGGCAAGTGGTACAACCATTGCCCCGCGAGGGTTTGCTTCGAGAATGACGTTTTTCTTTCCCATGACCATACTCCAGCCAATGGACCCAATCACGAGAGCTCCTGCGATGCGAAATGCACCCATCTGAATACTTAGGAGTTTAAGAATGACGTCGCCAACGAAATATGCGATTAGCAGCGTTACTCCGGAAACAATCGCTGTTTGCAATGCGATCCATCGCCGGCGCTTGGCGTTGATTCCAGCGGTTAACGAGAGAAATACCGGAATCGAAGTTATGGGACTAACAATTGCGAAAAGCGCTACAAGCGTCGTTACATCGCTACTAACTTTCATGGCCTAAGCATCCCATGTATGAATTGCTGCTTGCGCACGAAGCGATAACGGAAAAATAAATCAAATAAGTCATATAAATCTTGGTGGACCGTACTGGGATCGAACCAGTGACCCCCACAATGTCAATGTGGTGCTCTACCGCTGAGCCAACGATCCTTGCTGATACTGCTTATTGCGATGAAATAAGTTTAACCTAATTATTTCGCATCTTCATCGCGACCGTAGTCGTCTTGAATACGCTCAATGTCATCCTCACCAAAATAAGTTCCGGTTTGGACCTCAATGAAACACATGGGAACTTTCCCGACGTTGCCAATACGGTGGAGTTCATTCGCCTGAACGGTGACGGTGTCACCCGATTGCAAGATTGAAGAGACATCATTGAGAACGACTTCAGCTGTTCCGTAAACGATGTACCAGTGCTCGCTACGATGCTTGTGCCGTTGATATGAAAGACGCTTGCCAGGATCTACCCAGATTGCTTTAACTTTATGTGTTGGTAAGTCTTGAAGAACTTCGTATCGACCCCAAGGACGATTCGGACCGTCTGTCATGTTGATCTCCATCCCTGAATCGTTCGAGCTACATACTGAGGTAGTTAATTATGGAGGTCGGAACGGGATTTGAACCCGTGTAGCAGGATTTGCAGTCCTGAGCCTCGCCTCTCGGCCATCCGACCATCTTGTTTAGCTGAGTAACTGACTGAGAGCGGACGACCGGGTTCGAACCGGCGACCTGAACCTTGGCAAGGTTCCGCGCTACCAACTGCGCTACGTCCGCATTTTTTCGAGTTCAGGTACTAAT
>CAIUFY010000036.1 GCA_903898555.1 uncultured Actinomycetes bacterium | reverse complement strand
CATCAAGAACCGCAGCGATAGCAGGAGAATCGGGTTCGGATTCAGTTATCAACTCAAGGTGAGCATGATTATCTATACATGGAGATGTCAGAGCCTCAGGAAGAGGTGCAACTTCGCGTTCCTTCTCGAGCGTGAAGCGATCAGACATAAACTCTTAAATTTTCTCTTCAAGGCGTGGGAATAGGACGGCGCCTTTTGTTACGACAAAACCAGGCTCCAATTGCCCCCATGTCGCCACATCAGAAATTTTCTGCGAACCGATGTCACTTTCAATTCCCAAACTAGCCCAAAGAATTTGCGTTGTTGAAGGCATGATTGGATGTAAGAGAACCGCTAGTGCGCGAATTGCTTCTGCAGTGTTGTATAAAATCCCGTCAAGTTCAGCTTTACGAGATTCATCCTTTGCAACAACCCAAGGTTCTTTCTCGGTTACATACCCGTTTACTCGCTTACAAAATTCCATGATCGCATTTATGCCACCTTGGAAATCCAAGGCGCAAATTGCAGCATCCGCTTTTGCAACAGTTTCAGAGAGTGCACTCTCCAGCACGGCATCATGGGCGACGGCAGGGATTACTCCACCACAATATTTTTCTACCATCGCTATGAGGCGAGAAGCGAGGTTGCCAAAGTCGTTTGCAAGTTCGCTTGTATAGCGCGCTCCCATGTCCTCCCATGAGAACGACCCATCCGTTCCGAATGGAATCGCGCGTAAGAAGTAATAACGAAATGCGTCCACTCCAAAGTGATCTGTAATGTCAGATGGAGCAATTCCAGTTAATTTGCTCTTGCTCATCTTTTCTCCGCCGACAAGCAACCATCCGTGAGCAAAAACTTTCTTAGGAACGGGCAGTCCTGCTGCCATCAACATCGCCGGCCAAATTACTGCGTGGAATCGCAGGATATCTTTGCCAACGAGATGGACATCGCACGGCCAAGTCTGAGCAAACTTTTTTCCTCCGTCAGAATCTGGATCATCGCCGACTCCAACTGCAGTTGCATAATTAAGTAAGGCATCGAACCAAACGTAGACAACTTGCTTTGTATCCCAGGGAACGGGAATTCCCCAGTCAAAGGTTGAGCGAGAGATTGAAAGATCTTGCACTCCGCCTTCAAGAAAAGCGAGAACTTCATTTCGAGCACTTGCAGGTTCACAAGCTTCCGGATTTGTTTTATACCGCTCAATGAGGGCTGGGACAAAATGACTTAACTTAAAAAACCAATTTTCTTCACTTACATTTTCGACAGGAGTTGAGTGAATTGGGCACTTTCCATCAACCAAGTCGCCTGGAAGTTTAAATTCTTCACAACCAATGCAATAAGGACCTTCGTACTTACCAGAGTAAATAAAGCCCTTTTCTTTTAAATCAGAAAGAAAGCGTTGTACTCGATCCATGTGGCGAGGCTCAGTTGTACGAATGAAATCATCGTTTGCGATGTTTAAACTTTTCCAAACCGGCTTCCAAGCATCTTCTACGAGCCTGTCACACCAATCCTGAGGCGCCACATTGTTCTGTGTTGCCGTGTTTAATACTTTTTGGCCATGCTCATCAGTTCCGGTTAGAAACCAGACGTTCTCACCTTTTTGGCGATGCCAGCGAGTTAAAACATCGCCCGCGACCGTTGTGTACGCATGCCCGATATGAGGGGCATCATTGACGTAGTAAATGGGAGTCGTGAGATAAAACGACTTTTGTGATGAGGTCATTATCGAATCTTATCCTTCTGTTGAACCATTACGTCGAAGACTATTCTCTTGGCTACACCGATTTCTTTTGCCACAGCAACAATTGCTTCTTTCCGAAGCTCTCCAGCAAATTCGCGGGCTAAGACTTTCGCAACAATCTCTTCATCGGAATATTCGCGTAAATCAGGGTTGTAGCCTTCAATAACAACAGTTATCTCCCCAAGAATTTCTTTTGAATTCGCCCACTCAATAATCTCTGAAATCGTCCCGCGTGCCACTTCTTCATACGTCTTTGTCATTTCTCGGCAGACTGCAACCTTGCGATCGCTACCGAGCGCAGACTTCATATCGCCAAGTGACTCAATTAGTCGATGCGGAGCTTCAAAAATAATGATTGTGCGCTCTTCCTCTGCCCTCTCGCTAAACCAGGCTAAGCGGGCGCCAGGGGTTCGAGGTGGAAACCCGTCAAAACAAAATGTTGCACTCGGCAGTCCAGAAAGCAGCAAGGCAGTTGTCACAGCACTAGGTCCTGGCAAGACCTGAATTTGAATATTTCGCTCTACGGCTTCTCGAGCTAATCGATAGCCCGGATCGCTAATGCCTGGCATTCCAGCGTCCGTTACAACAAGGAGGTCTTTCCCAGATTCCAAAATCTCAATAAGTCCGTCAAGTCTCTCAATCTCGTTACCTTCAAAAAAGGAGATAACTTTTGCTTGATGGCGAATTCCCAAATCCTGGCAGAGGCGCGTAAATCTCCTGGAATCTTCAGCGGCAACAAATTCGACTGATTCAATGCTTTCCTTTAGCCGCGCCGATGCATCTCCGGGGTTACCCAGCGGAATAGCAGCCAATATCAACACTGTCATATTCTCTCAGGCTCTAGGCTGTGCGCATGACCGAAATCTCCACACGGACAAAAGAGGCCCTGTCCGCACTGGGATTTACGCTCGCTGCCTTTGGGCTTCGGGTTTGGCACCTTTCAACTCCTCGGGGATTTATCTTTGACGAGGTGTATTACGCAAAGAATGCGCACTCATTAGTCACGCATGGCGTTGAACTTCAAAAAGGTTCTGCTGCTGAATTTATAGTCCACCCGCCTGTTGGTAAATGGATCATCGGGGCTGGAATCAAATTATTTGGGTTCAATGAATTTGGCTGGAGGATTTCCTCCGCAATTATTGGTGCAATATCTGTAGGGCTTATTTTTCTCGTAGCAATCAAATTATTCGAAAGTTACTACTTGGCATGCACTGCCTCGCTCCTAACTTTATTGGATGGTTTGCACTTGGTGCACTCTCGCACCGCGCTTCTAGATATCTTCCTCATGTTCTTCATTCTCCTCACCTTTTATCTTATTCTTCTGAGAAGGCCGTGGTGGGCATCAATTACAGTCGGACTTGCACTTGCAACAAAATGGAGTGGGCTTTACTACATGGTCGCCTTCGGCGCCTTTTTGTTATATTCAGATTATCGACTTGCGCGATCACTGGAAATTGAAGATCCCATCAAGGTTGTTGCAAAGAAAACTTTGTGGAAGCGACTTCTGCAATTTGGTGTAATTCCAGTGATTACTTACATCAGCACGTGGGCGGGCTGGTTCATAACTTCTAATGGTTGGGACCGTAAATGGTCACCATCAATCATCAAGTCATTTCTTCACTATCAAACCGAGATTTGGAATTTTCATAAAGGGCTAACCGAGACGCACGCTTACGCTGCTAATCCATGGAGTTGGCTCATCATGAGCAGACCTACTTCATTTTTCTATGCTTCACCAAAAAATTGTGGAGCAAAAAATTGTGCGCAGGAAATTTTGGGCCTAGGAACTCCGCTTTTGTGGTGGAGCGGCGTCTTAGCCCTTTTTGTGACTATTGGATATTGGCTTGTTCGGCGAGAGTGGCAAAGTGGACTAATTCTGCTCGGATTAGCAGCTGGCTATCTTCCATGGTTTCTTTTCCAGAAGAGAACCATGTTCACTTTCTATTCGATTGCCTTCGAACCATTCGTAGTACTTCTCATAGTATTTTGCATCTCAAAATTCCTTGAAAAAGATAGTTCTGGGCATGTGCCGAAAGTTCGCTTGTACTCGACTTACGCCTATCTCGGGTTAGTCGCCATAAACTTCATTTATTTCTTACCGCTGTACTTGGGAACCGTTACTTCTTACAGTAGTTGGTATCAGCACATGTGGTTCCCTTCTTGGATTTAGAAGAGAAAATTATTCGTTAGAAGCTCGCTCGTCATATTGAGCAGCGGCTTCTTCTAATTCTTGATCAAACAAATCGTCGCGGGTAGGAATTGAAAGTGATTGCAAAATCTCTTGCTCTTCACTCCACAAACCAGGCACAGTCAAATCAATTACACGTTTTGGAACAACTGCTTTTGCTGCAGTTGCGTATGTCGGTCTAGGTACATTTACAGGTTGCCATCCAGAGCGATCTTTTGGAATAACGACCACTCCGTGATGTTCTGGTTGCTCAGAAAGCGGGATCCAGTGATCAGTTCCCGACTTTGGTGATGCAGAAATCAATGGAGAAACTCGAACGGGCGCAGTAGTAACTTTTTCAATTGCCTTGAGTCTGCGAGCGCGTAAGTTCTCTGCAACGACTTGTCTGCGCACATGCGCTGTGTAGATAGCCAAGCTTGAAAGAGGAACAAGAAGCATGGACCAAGCAATGAAGCCGAGGGAAGCAATTACTAGCGAACCAAATTGCAATGCAACTAAAGCAGAAAAAATTGTTCTTCGCTGGGAAATTTTCTTTCTTCTCTTCGCCGGTTCTTCAAATTCTGGAAGAAGTGAAGAGGGTTGAGATCCAACCACCTTCATCGCACTCTTAAATTTTTCGCCGCTTCGGCCAGAGGAATCTTCATGAGTTGAAATCCACCGTGGGAGAAAATATGCGACCCACATACCCACGATTACAAGGTAGATGAGTCCGGATGCCATGGGTAAAAAATAACTGTTCACGCCCCAAAATATGGGGATTTAGACCACTATGTCCGTTTTAAATTTTAATATTTTCTTTTACGAAAGTGCTGTGGTCTCGCCAATCTCCATTGATATGCAAATATCTCGGGCGAAGGCCTTCGTAAATATAGCCAGCTTTTTCAGCGACTTTTCGAGAAGCTTCATTTTCTGGCCGCAGATTAATTTCTATCCGATGCAAATTTAGCTCTGAAAATGCATAATCCGTAAGCGCTCGCACCGCCCGAGTTGTGTAGCCGCGATTGGCAAATCTTTGATCGACCCAATAACCGATGTAACCACCGCGATAAGCGCCCATCACGATGCCGCCAAGGGTTATCTGGCCTATGAAGCGATTCTCCACTCCATCAGAGAGCCACAATCCAAATGAATAAGAACGGCCTGCTTTTGCCTCTTGATTTTGGAAATGGATCATCTCGAAATATGTTGGAAGAGCGCCTTGATTTTCAACTTCTGGACGGGTTGCTTCCCATGGATTTAGCCACTCCTGGTTGACCCTGCGAACTTGATTCCAAATATCTCGATCCCTAAAACGAAGTAGACGAAGGGTCAATTCGCCGTCCTTAATAATTGGACTTTTCTTAGACATTAGATTGCTCGCTCGAGAACCATTACATCCACTATCTCGCCTTTTAGAGCGCCTGGGGAATCAGCGGCGATTGCAATCAAACCTTGTGCATCTGAAAGGGTTGCAAGAGAGTCTTGATCGGGCAGCGGGCTGACGTTCAAAGTGGAAGTCTGATCGATAGCTGCGCGAACTAACGATGTCGTACCAATGGGTGATTCAACATCCTCCGTGAGGTGTGCCTTTAGGACAGTTCTGTGAATGTTGACCGCCCCAAGCATCGTGCGGATCATGGGCCGAACGAATAGTTCTGCTGACAGATATGCCGCGATTGGGTCGCCCGGGAGGGTAATTACTGGCGTCTTATCGGGCCCAATCGTTCCAAAATTATGTCGGCCGCTATTTTCAATGTTCGGAAGGACCGTCGTAATCTCGCCCATCTCGCGTAATACGGAGGTGATGAGATCGAAGGACTCATCGTGGCTCTCCCCGCTTATCACTATTAAATCTGCGCGAACTAGTTGATCTTCCACAACAGTCTTTAATTTTTCATGATTGTCTGGAATGGAGTGGACGCGATAACCCATCGCCCCAGCTTCCTTGACAGCTGTCGTGAGCATCCATGAATTTGTTTCAAATTCATCATCAGCATCTTGTAAACGGCTACCTGGCTCAATTAAATCATCGCCAGCAGAGATAACGACAACACGTGGGTGTGGTCGAGTCGGTAAACGATCGAGCCCAATAGAGGCTGCCAATCCGATCTGAGTAGAACGAATTCTTGAACCTTTCTTAAGCACATGTCTTGAACCGGCATAAATATCCTCGGCAAGGGTTGCTCCGTGCGCGTCCAAAAGGGGCATGTCAAAGGATTCAAGGGGTGCTGAAATCGCGAGCAGTTGGGCGAGAAACTCACTCATTCCTATCTGCTCTTCCATGCTCAAACCTTACCCAGTGAGCGTCCTCTTTTCTTGAAGTAACTCGCATTTTCGAAAAGTCCCATAAAGTTAGACCGTGACTTCAGGAATTTCTAAAGCGGACTTGCGCAAAGAGTTGCGTTGGCAACGCAAGGAACATTTCATCGATGACTCGTGGCTGCACATTCTTGATTGCAAAGAGTTCACTAGTGTGACGCACGTTGCTTCCTACATTT
>CAIUFY010000035.1 GCA_903898555.1 uncultured Actinomycetes bacterium | reverse complement strand
TAGCAAATTCAGTTGATGCTGCATTTGTTCTGGCAACTTCTCTCCGATGGTTTCAAACCATGTTTCAATGAGAGGAATCTCCTCGCGCCATTCTGAAGTGATGACCCGGCTCGCCTCGGCGATATCGGCTTCACTTACTGAAATTCCGACAGTATCTAGCGCGCCAGGAGCAGGCACATAACCAATTTGAGTTGCATCGGAAGTTATATTGCCTTCAACTTGTTCGATTGCCCATTTAATTACGCGCATATTTTCACCAAATCCAGGCCACAAGAATCGACCATCAGCCCCGCGGCGAAACCAATTGACGTAGAAAATCTTAGGAAGTTTGGAAGCGTCCGTCTTTTTACCCATATTGAGCCAATGCTTTAGATAATCCCCTACGTGGTAACCAATAAACGGCAACATGGCAAAAGGATCTCGACGAACAATTCCAACCTGACCTGTTGCAGCAGCAGTTGTCTCTGAAGAAAGAGTCGCTGCCATAAAGACACCGTGTTCCCAATTTCGAGATTGAACCACAAGTGGAATAGTTGTTTTACGCCGCCCACCAAAGAAAATTGCAGAGATCGGAACACCGGCAGGATCACTCCACTCTGGCGCAATAATTGGGCACTGGCTTGCTGGAGTACAGAAGCGAGAGTTCGCATGTGAAGATAATTCACCACTTTCAGGCGTCCAATCGCGGTTTTTCCAGTCAGTTAAGTGAGCTGGAGGAATTTCGGTCATACCTTCCCACCAAACATCGCCGTCATCTGTCAGGGCAACATTTGTGAAAATAGAGTTACCTTTTTCAATTGTTCGCATTGCATTGGCATTTGTTGACCACCCTGTTCCAGGTGCAACTCCAAAAAATCCATTTTCAGGATTCATTGCATATAAACGTCCGTCTTCTCCAAAACGCATCCACGCAATATCGTCACCAAGGGTTTCAACTTTCCAACCTGGGAGCTTTGAGTCAAGCATTGCAAGATTAGTCTTGCCGCATGCAGATGGGAAAGCGGCGGCGATGAAATGAACGTTGTTCTTTGGAGTTGTGACTTTTAGAATCAACATATGTTCAGCAAGCCAGCCCTCGTCACGACCGATAACCGATGCAATTCGAAGTGAATAACATTTTTTACCTAGAAGTGCGTTTCCACCATATCCAGAACCGTAAGACCAAATCGTGCGCTCTTCCGGAAATTGTGAAATATATTTTGTGTCGTTACAAGGCCAAGAAACATCCTTCTGGCCATCATCAAGTGGGGCACCGACTGAGTGAAGAGCTTTTACGAATTCTCCACGGGTTTCTAGAGCTGACAGAACATCAGCTCCCATGCGCGCCATAATGTGCATTGAAATAACTACATAAGCGCTATCCGTAATCTGAACCCCGAACTTTGGATCTTTAGAATTAATCGGGCCCATGCAAAATGGAATGACATACATGGTGCGATTTTTCATAGAACCGCGGTAGAGATTGCTCATGATTGTTTTCATCTCGGCCGGTGCCATCCAATTATTGGTTGGTCCAGCATCTTCTTTTTCGACTGAACATATAAATGTGCGATCTTCTACGCGGGCAACATCCGAAGGATCTGATGCGCACCAGAATGAATTTGGTTTCTTGGAAAGACGCACGAGTGTGCCGGCATCCACGAGTTCGGTAGTTAGTTCATCCCACTCGGCTTTCGATCCGTCACAAATCCGGATATCGCGCGCCTGGGTAAGAGCGTGGATTTCATCAATCCATTTCTTGAGTGAGGCAAGAGTTAAGCCGTCGGTCGTGGAAACGTTCACATAAACCCCTTTGTTAATGCGGTAGCCGATACTAACCTACACTTAACAAGGTGTTAAGCAATACTTAATTCTTCAGCGGTGATATCGCTTACTTAGCCTTAGCTCCAAGGTAGAGACGTGCAACCTCAGGGTCATCGAGCAAATCCACCCCTTTGCCGGTGAGCGCGACTTTGCCTGCTTCTAGGACTGCTCCCATTGTGGAGACAGCCAACCCCGAACGGGCATTCTGCTCAACAAGCAAGATCGTGCGGCCATCTGCTGCAAGAGCTTTGATGCTTTCAAAAACCAGCTTGCGAGATTTTGGATCGAGTCCAATCGAAGGTTCATCCAAGAGAATTAGCGCTGGGTCGAGCATCAATGAACGAGCGACTTCAACTTGCTTCTGTTCTCCACCTGAAAGTGAACCAGCGAGTGCGCTACTACGTTGGCGAACGATTGGGAAAAGCTCCGTTGCTTTTTCCATCCGCTCCTCGATCAGTTTGTGGTCTGTCAAGATAAATGCGCCCATCATCATGTTCTCGCGAACAGTCATCCCGGGAAAGAGGCTGCGATCTTGTGGGACGTGAACGATTCCAAGATCTAAGCGACGTCGAGAAGTCATGCCGCTGATTTCTTCGCCGTTGAACATGACAGTGCCGCTCTTAACTCCAAGCAAGCCGCTGATTGTCTTTAGAACCGTTGATTTACCAGAACCATTTGGACCGATAACGCAAACAATCTGTCCCTTTTCAACGGTCAGGTTTACGCCTTTAAGAACGAGCCCTGCACCGTATCCAGCAGTGACATCCGTAAGAGAGAGTAAAGATGTATGTGATGTCATGTTAGCTTCCCAAATACGCTTCGAGGACTTGTGGGTTGGATTGGATTGCTTCTGGCATGCCTTCTGCAATCTTTGAACCATGGTCGAGGACAATGACTGGATCACAAAGTCGCATAACAAGTTGCATATCATGTTCGACAACTAAGAAGGTAACTCCTGCTTTGTTACGATCGCGAATATGTTTTTCCATTGTTTCAATCATCACAGGATTAACGCCTGCGGTTGGTTCATCAAGAAGTACTAACTTTGGATCACTCATGAGAACCGAAGCAAACTCAAGAAGCTTTCGCTGACCATATGAAAGGTCTTTTGCGCGTAGGTCATGCAACTTATCGAGACGGAACTCTTCAAGAGTTTGCATTCCCCGCTTTCTATCGGCAGCAGTTACTCGCGTTCCGAGAAGGTCTTTCCATCCAAAACTACTTGAAATCACTAGGTTTTCAAGCACTGTGAGTTCAGGAAAGATTCGTGCTTGCTGGAACGTGCGAGAGAGACCTGCTCTGTAAATCGATGATGGAGTTGGCTTAGCCATTAACTTTCCATCAAACTCGATGGTTCCAGAATCGGGCTTGAGATAACCGGTGATGATATTAAAGGCTGTTGTCTTGCCAGAACCATTTGGTCCGATGAGCGCAGTGATTGAACCTTCTTGAACTTCAAAGGAACAATCATTCACGGCAGTTACGCCGCCAAATCGCTTTACGAGATTATTAACTTTTAGGAGAGTGCTCATGCCTGCGCCTCTCTTTGCTTCTTTTTCAGCCATATCTTGTCGCTAATCGTTGGAATTACGCCTCGAGGCAAGACAAGCATCGTGATTAAGAAAATTGCAGCATAAGCCAACAAGTAGAATTGATTGGCACCAAGCTCATAGGAAAGATATTGCTGTGCCGGCACCAAGATGAAGGCTCCAAGTACTGGGCCCCACAAGGTTGCACGACCTCCAAGAAATGTCATCAGCACCATTCCAATAGTTATGAGTGGATCAACGGCGAACTGTGGATATACAAAACCTTCGTAATATGCCCACACACCACCGGCCATAGCGGTAATTCCAACGGAGATTGCGAATCCAAGAACCTTTACGCGATTAACTTGAACGCCAACCCCAAGGGCCTTGTCTTCATCGGAACGGATAGCTGATAGAGACAAACCGATCTTTGATTGCCTGAAGTACATGGATGCGCCCATTGCAAGAGCTGCAAGGGCAAGCATTCCAAAATAGAAAGGGCGACCGAATGTTGCAGGATCAAATGAAGGTACTGCAATTCCCTTGCCTTGCGCTCCTCCAGTGAGTTTGTGCATATTGAAGGCAAGTGTCTGTGCCATAAATAGCAAGGTAATCGTCACGATTGCAAAAACGTCTGCACGTGTCTTCATCGCAACATATCCAATTGGAATACTGATGATTGCCGCGCTTATTCCTACGACAGGTAGGAAGAGGAATGGAGACCAACCGTATCCGACGCTATCTGTGAATACGATGGCGGTGAAATATGCTCCAAAACCAAAGAATGCCGCATGTCCCAGCGATGGGTAGCCTGCGTAACCGCCAATCAGATTCCACGAGGAAGCTAGTGCGACATACATCAAGGTAAAGATGAACATGTTTGTTAGCCATTGAGATGTGCTAAAAAACGGAAGAGTGATTAAGACTCCAAAGAAGAGTCCGGCGCGAATTAATCCATTGCGGGTCATAGCGCACCTCTTGCCTTAGTACCGAACATGCCTTGAGGGCGGAAAAGAAGAACCAGAATTAATACTGCAAAGAATGTGAAATCTGCCCAGACTGGTTCAGAGAGAGCTGATACCAAAGCGGCTCCGACGCCCATCACCATTGCAGCGATAACCGATCCACCGATGCTTCCAAGTCCGCCAAGGATTACGACGGTGAGCAGTCGACTGATGAGGTCGTAGTGGCTGCCAGGATTAAATGGCGTGATTAAACCAAAGACGGCTCCAGCTGCGGCCGATGTTGCGACACCAAGTCCGAAACCAAAAGCCGAGACTAATTTGGAATTCACACCGAGCAATTGAGCGGACATCGGATTTTGAACAGTCGCGCGAACGGCGCGTCCAAACTTTGTCTTCTGTAGAAGTAAATAGAGAATTATGAGCATCGCGATTGAAAGCAAGAATGCGTAAAAACGCACTTCGTTAATTTGATAACCAGCGATTGTCCAGCTGTG
>CAIUFY010000034.1 GCA_903898555.1 uncultured Actinomycetes bacterium | reverse complement strand
GACCGCTGCCTAGAATAATAACCGCAGGCTTAGTTCTAGAGATAACTTCACTTTCTAAGTCATAACTCGAATAGTAGTAAGGAGTGTGTGCCTCAAATTCAGCTGCACACGTATCAACGGTCTTGAAGACTGGAGCAAGGCCAAGATACTTACGTACGCCACGTATTTCGGCCTCAGGAACGCCGCGAAGCTCTGCAAGTTGAGCGTCAGAAAATCCCATTCGCTTAGCGCGTGTCATTAGTTCAGCACCTAAGTCTGGTGAATTTCTCACTTCAACTGCCATGGTGTTTATTAATTCAATCTGTGCCAGAAACCATGGATCGATTTTTGTTAAATCGTAAACTTCCTCAACACTTGCTCCAAGAGAGAGCAATCGCTGAACTTGTTGCAATCGAAATTCAGTTGGAATTTGAACCGCAGAACGCAATTCACTCTCATTTAATCCTTGCGAATTCCAGGAGAAGGACGTCCCCTTCTTCTCGACTGAACGGAGAGCCTTTTGCAGTGCTTCCGGGAAGCTTCTACCAATGGCCATCGCCTCTCCGACAGACTTCATTGTAGTCGTGAGTCGCGGATCTGCTTCTGGAAATTTTTCGAATGCAAAACGCGGAACCTTTACGACAATGTAATCAAGTGTAGGCTCAAAAGAGGCTGGCGTGCTTTGGGTTATATCGTTTTGAATCTCATCAAGGCTATATCCAATTGCTAACTTAGTTGCAATTTTTGCTATCGGAAACCCAGTTGCTTTTGATGCCAAGGCCGATGAACGGGAGACTCGTGGATTCATTTCAATCACAATGATTCGTCCATTAGCTGGATTTACGGCGAATTGAATATTGCATCCACCTGTTGCAACGCCAACTTCACGAATAATATCGATTGATAGATCCCTCAATTTTTGATATTCAACGTCTGTTAATGTGAGAGCTGGCGCAACCGTGATTGAATCTCCGGTGTGCACACCCATCGGGTCCACATTCTCGATGGAGCAGACAATTACTACATTGTCTTTGTGATCACGCATAACCTCTAGCTCGTACTCTTTCCAACCAAGTATTGATTCTTCCAGAAGTACTTCCGTTGTAGGACTATGTCGTAGCCCAGCCCCAGCAATTAGGTCGAGCTCCTCGCGGTTAAACGCAATGCCTGAACCTAATCCGCCCATGGTGAATGATGGCCGCACAACAACTGGATATTTCAGATCTCCTACCGCGATATAGCAATCCTCGAGAGAGTGGCATATGGCAGAACGAGCAGACTCACCGCCCACCTTTGCAACAATCTGCTTGAATATATCTCTATCTTCTCCGCGCTTGATGGCCGGAATATCGGCGCCGATTAAGCGAGTTCCATACTTTTCAAAGATACCTAGCTCGTTTAAAGCCATCGCTGCGTTAAGGGCGGTTTGACCTCCAAGAGTTGCTAGAACTGCATCAGGCTTCTCTTTTGCGATGATCTTCTCAATAATTTCTGGGGTTATCGGTTCGATATATGTTGCATCTGCAAACTCGGGATCGGTCATGATTGTCGCCGGATTTGAGTTAATCAAAATAACTCGCACACCTTCTTCACGAAGTACCCGACAGGCTTGCGTACCTGAATAATCAAATTCACATGCTTGGCCAATCACTATTGGACCACTGCCGATGACCAGAACGCTCTTAATACTTGGATCTTTAGGCACTATGAGCCACCCTTGCTTTTGTCATCATGTCAACGAAACGGTCAAATAAGTACGAAGCATCGTGAGGGCCGGCTGCCGATTCAGGGTGATATTGAACGCTAAATGCGGGACGCTCGATGAGTTCCAAACCTTCCACAACTCCATCATTCAAATTTACGTGGGAAACAAATCCCGATCCAAAGACAGTTGTGAAATTATCATCGATTGGAGCAGCAACTGCGAATCCATGATTGTGTGAAGTTATCTCCACTGTGCCGTCGCGCAGATTCTTTACAGGTTGATTAATCCCGCGGTGTCCAAAAGGCAACTTATACGTTTCAAAACCAAGCGCTCTTCCTAAGATTTGATGCCCAAAGCAGATTCCAAAGATTGGCATGGAGTCAAAAAGAAACTCGCGAACGAGATCAACCATGGAATCCATCGTTGCCGGATCTCCTGGACCATTCGAGAGAAAGACTCCATCTGGATTAATTGCCATAACTTCTTCTTTTGTGGCTGATGCTGGAAATACGTGAACTTCAATTCCTCTTATCGACATGAGCCTTGGCGTCGCCGACTTTATTCCTAAATCCATGGCTGCGACAGTGAATTTCTTTTCAATCCCCGGTGGAACTGGAACTACATACTTTTCCTCTGTTGAAACATCATTCGCAAGAAACGCTCCTGCCATTGGCGGCGTCTTTCGAACTTTGATGACCATCTCTTCTCGAGATAACGATCCTCCAGAAAATATTCCAACTCGCATTGCGCCGCGGCTTCTTAGATGACGAGTTATTGCCCGAGTATCCACTCCTTGAATTCCAACAACGCCGGCATCAATGAGTGAATCTTCTAAAGAAATCTCAGAACGCCAATTACTTACACGTGGGGATGGATTGCGGACCACAAACCCAGAGACCCATATTTTCTTGGATTCCTGATCTTCACTATTCATGCCTGTGTTTCCAATATGTGGAGCAGTCATGATTACTACCTGCTTGTGATACGAAGGATCAGTTAAGGTTTCTTGATAACCCGTCATTCCGGTCGTGAAGACAGCCTCACCAAGGGCTTCGCCGAGACACGCCCAGGACTCCCCTTCGAATATAGCTCCATCATCAAGAACTAGGAACGCCTTATTCATACTTCAACCCCGTCAATTCTTGATTCTTGACCACGAAAATTCCTTCATAAACAGTATGAACAATTTTAGTCGGCAATACGTAACCGTGGAATGGCGTGTTCTTACTCTTTGAAGACAAGGCTTCCTTGTCGACTTGCCAAGTCTGGGCGGGGTCAATTACTACGATGTTTGCTGGCGAACCGGCGGCAAGTGGCACGCCTTGACGATCATATCCACCAATCTTTGCGGGATTCACGGACATGACATTTGCCAATTGCTCCCAAGTCATTGCATTTGTCTCAACCATCGTCTTGACCACGACAGAGAGGGCGGTCTCAAGCCCAAGCATCCCGAATGCTGCAGCGCTCCACTCACACTCTTTATCTTCCGTTGGGTGTGGCGCATGATCGGTTGCAACGATATCAATGGTCCCATCCGCCAAACCTGCACGCAGGGCAAGAACATCTTCGTTTGTACGAAGAGGTGGGTTAACTTTGAAAATAGGATCATAACTTTCTACAAGATCATCTGTAAGGATTAAGTGGTGAGGCGTAACCTCTGCGGTTACATTTATGCCTTGAGCCTTCGCCCAACGAACCAGCTCTACTCCGCCTTTTGTAGTTAAGTGACAGATGTGAAGCCGACTCTTGACGTGGTCGGCCAAGAGAATATCCCTTGCGATTATCGCCTCTTCAGCAACTGCTGGCCATCCCGCCAGCCCCAAACGAGAGGAAACGGCTCCCTCATTCATTTGAGCACCTTCTGTAAGTCGAGGGTCCTGCGCATGTTGCGCAATAACTCCCCCAAAAGACTTTACGTATTCCAAGGCCCGGCGCATAACCAGAGGATCGCTGACGCATTTACCATCATCACTAAAAACCCGAACACGAGCAGCTGATTGAGCCATGGCGCCTAACTCCGCTAAACGCTCTCCGGCTAATCCGACCGTCACTGCTCCAATTGGAAAGACTTCGCAAAGTCCGGCTTCCTTACCAAGTCGGTAAACCTGTTCAACAACTCCTGCAGTATCTGCAACAGGGGACGTGTTTGCCATTGCTGAAAGAGCCGTATATCCGCCTTTTGCAGCAGCCTTCGAACCAGAAAGTACGGTTTCAGAATCTTCTTTGCCTGGTTCGCGAAGATGTGTGTGTAAATCGACGAGACCCGGAAGAGCAATGAGTCCAGTGCAATCAACGACATCTCCGTGGATCTCGCTTCCAATCGAAAGAACTTGAGTTCCATCGATCGCAATGTTTGTTACCAAGCCTGAGGCCAGTGAAATATTCTTTAACGTAAATGTCATTGTCCGACCTCCGTGAGTGCTGCGCCACCAAGCAAAAGATAAAGGACGGCCATTCGAGTTAGAACACCATTACCAACTTGATCAACAATTACAGATCTAGAGGAATCAGCCGACGAAGCGGAGATCTCCAAGCCTCGGTTCATAGGGCCAGGGTGCATAACAATTGCACTCTTCTTCATGCGTAAGAGACGCTCTTCATTAAGGCCATATTGACGTGAATATTCTCTTTCGCTTGGAAAGAAAAAGTTACTCATGCGCTCTATTTGAATCCGAAGCATCATGACCACATCGAACTCTTCAAGTTGCTCATCCATGTTGTAAGAAATTTTGACGGGCCAGGTTTCCACCCCGACCGGCAGGAGGGTTGGTGGCGCGATCAATGTAACGGAAGCACCCAACTTGGATAAGAGAAGTACGTTAGACCTTGCAACGCGTGAATGAAGAATATCTCCGACAATCGCAACCCGAAGCCCCGAAAAGTCAGACTTTCTATCCGGAAAGCTTTTCGAAATCGTGAATGCATCGAGAAGCGCTTGAGTCGGATGCTCATGCGTTCCATCACCCGCGTTAATGACTGTCGCACTGATCCATCCTGAATCGGCTAAACGCTGTGCTGCGCCGGAAGAGCCATGTCGAATGACAACAGCATCTGCGCCCATTGCTTGAAGTGTTTGCGCGGTATCTTTGAGGCTCTCGCCTTTACTTACGCTAGATCCCTTCGCTGAAAAATTGATTACATCTGCAGAGAGTCTCTTCGCCGCTGTCTCGAAAGAAATTCTCGTTCTGGTTGAATCTTCGAAAAATAGATTCACAACCGTGCGACCGCGAAGAGTTGGCAGTTTCTTAGTAGGTCCATCTGTTATGCGCTCGAGTTCAGCCGCCGTAGATAAAATTGAATGTATATCTGCCGTCGATAAATCATTTATAGATAAAAGTTGACTCTTCATCATGCACCTACTATTTCAACAGAGTCAATTTCATCAATCTCTGAGAGTTGAACTCGAACACTCTCTTTCGAGGATGTAGGCAAATTCTTTCCTACATAGTCGGCTCTAATTGGAAGTTCGCGATGTCCACGATCGACCAAGACAGCAAGCTGAACTGTGCGGGGACGACCTAGTTCACCTAGCGCATCCAACGCTGCGCGAATAGTGCGACCCGAAAAAAGAACGTCATCGACTAGAACAACATGCTTTCCTTCAATTCCACCAGGTGGCATTAGCGTTGGAAGAAGGGGGCGAGGTGGGCGAAGACGTAAATCATCTCTATGCATTGTTATATCTAAGGTTCCAACTGGAACTTTGGCGCCAAGTTCTTCAAGGATCAAAGAGATGCGATTGGCCAAATATGCGCCTCTTGTGGGGATACCCATGAGCACGACGGACTCAAGACCTTGGTTTTTTTCAATTATTTCGTGTGAAATGCGTTTTAAGGCACGATCAATGTCGGCCGACTCCAAAATAGCGCTCATCTAAGCTCCTTCGCCGCCTCACAGGACGGATCGTTAAAGGGTGTTGAAAGCTTGCAGGGGCAAAAATACCACCTGTGGATAGAAAAAGCGGAATCGACGCCTCTGTCCTATCGTCTGCTGATGCAAATAAATATCACACATCAGGCTCACAATGACTCAACTCCCCCAACAATCCAGGCACTGGCTGCTTCAATTCGCAGAATCCGCAAGAGCAAAGGTTGGACACTAAAGGATGTAGAAACGGCCTCCGAAGGAAAATGGAAAGCGGTGGTCATCGGTTCTTATGAACGTTGTGACCGCGCCCTCTCTCTCAATAAAGCCATCGGTTTGGCAGCTTTCTACAAAGTTCCACTTGAGGAGCTTCTTGGAATCACGCCACCACT
>CAIUFY010000033.1 GCA_903898555.1 uncultured Actinomycetes bacterium | reverse complement strand
CCATAGAGAAGTGCTGCATAAAGAACGAGCACGATAAGGGTGCCCAACAATCCAAGTTCTTCGCCTATGACAGAGAAAATAAAATCTGTATTTGCCTCAGATAGGTTGCCCCATTTTTGACGACTTGCTCCAAGGCCAACACCAAATAGTCCGCCACTTGCTAATCCCATGACGGAGTGAGCTGTTTGCCAACCAGCAAATTTATACACGCGTGGATCAAACGGATGGAGTACAGCTTGAAAACGATGCAGGCGGTTTGGTTGCGTGATGATGAATGCAATTGCGAAAGTGAGGCCCCCAAAGGCAATC
Organism: uncultured Actinomycetes bacterium; assembly: GCA_903898555.1. GTDB lineage: Bacteria > Actinomycetota > Actinomycetes > Nanopelagicales > Nanopelagicaceae > PALSA-747. The sequence goes on along the minus strand of CAIUFY010000033.1, from coordinate 5,807 downwards.
ATTGCAAAATGCTTCAATGGCGCTCCGCTCACAAATATCATTGCGGCGGCAATTGCCATAACTATAAGTGCGCTTCCAAGGTCTTTGCCCAGCATAATCATGGCAAGCAATAACCCTGTCCCAGGCAAGAGGTACATGACCATTTGCCAAGGGGAAAAAGTTTGCTCCGGATGAGATGCCACTCGATTTTCAAACTTCTTTAGCTGCAACGCGCAGAAAAGAATTAGCCCGAATTTGGCGAACTCTGAGGGTTGCAATGTAAACGGTCCTACGCCAATCCAAGAGCGATTTCCGTTGATCTCTCGGCCAATAACTGGCATCTGCGGCAAGAGAAGTCCGACGAAACTTAGGGGTATGGCTACACGAGCCAGCTTCTCCCAAATATCAATTTTCATTCGAGATGCGATGCTGGTGAATGAAAGTGCCAAAGAGAGAAAGAGCAATTGCTTAAGGAAGATTGCGTAGGTCGAACCAGTTTGTTCAAAGGAAGTCACGGACGATGAAGAGAGGACCATTATTAGTCCAAGACCTGAAAGCGCAGTCACCGAAGTCAGAATAATGAAATATGGCGCCGAAGCTCGTGCGAGAAACCTTGTATAGCGACCCATTACATTCCAACTATTTCTCGAACGGCCTGAGCGAATAATTCTCCGCGCTGCACATACGAAGTGAATTGATCCATAGATGCACAAGCAGGGGCCAAAAGTACAACATCGCCAACGCGCGCAAACTTCTGACATTCCAAGACAACGCGCTTCATCAAGTCCAAAGAGGAATCATAATCATCGATAACTTCCACCGGAATATTTGGGGCATACTCCTTCAAAGCGCTCTGAATAACAGCGCGATCTTCTCCGATAAGTATCGCCGCCTGCAGGCGTGGAGCAGCCCTGGTCACGAGCTCTTCCATGCTGGCACCTTTTGCCAATCCCCCTGCAATCCATACGACTTTTTCCTGCGACAGGATTGAAGCAATGGCAGCATGTGGATTGGTCGCCTTGGAGTCGTTAACCCAAGTGATTCCATCACGCTCAAGAACCTTTTCGATTCTGTGGTGATCTAGTACAAATGCAGCCAGACCTTTCTTAATATCTGCGTGGGAAATCCCAATCGCTCTTGATAAACCTGCTGCCGCTAAAGCGTTCGACACATTATGCGGAACAGCGGGTGAAATGTCGGCCAGTTCCGCAAGAGATTCTGCATGGGATGGGTCTTTAATGAATGCCCTGTCCACCAATATTTCTTCAACAAGACCAAGCTCTCCTGGAGCCGGAGTTTCCAGAGAGTAAAAAATTTTACGACCATTCCACGAAGTTGATCGAAGCACAACTTCGCTATCATCAGCATTCAAAATAGCTGACTTCGAAAATTCAAGAAGTTTCATTTTAGAATTTGCATAAGCATCGAAGGATCCATGCCAGTCGATATGGTCTTCGGCTATGTTCAAAATCGCGCATGCCTCGTACTTAGCCTCGTTGCTCCATTCAATTTGAAACGACGAGAGTTCGAGAGCGAGAAATTCATAAGGAGTTGGCGCGGAAAGTGCTTCGATAACAGTGGTTCCCACATTTCCACAGGCCAGTCCATTCTTACCAGCTTCTTTGAAAATCGAGTTAATCATTTGAACCGATGTTGTCTTCCCATTTGTGCCTGTAAGAGAAATCCACTTCTGGTTTGGCGCAACTTCCAACTTTATCCGCCATGCGAAATCAATTTCACTTATAAGTTTCACACCTTGCGTCTTCAAACTTTCAATCGTGGGGTGGCTCGGCTTCCATCCTGGTGAAACTATTGCAAGGTCAATTAATTGACCGCGGTAAACCTCGGATTTAATTCCCTCAATTTCTCGCTCTTTTTCATCGAGAATAATGGGCGCAATTCCTTGCTTAACTAAATATTTAACGGTTGCACGCCCCGTCACGCCGGCACCGACTACAGCAACCTTAAGGGAATGTAATTCTCCTATGAATGACATTTCAAGATACGACCCATTGGGCGTAGAACAATCCAAGTCCTGCTGCCACACTCAGACCTGCAATGATCCAGAATCGAATGACAATGGTGACTTCGGCCCAGCCTAAGAGCTCGAAGTGATGGTGAAGCGGTGCCATTCGAAAAACTCTCTTACCGCCTGAAATCTTAAAATAAAGTGTTTGAATAATCACTGACATCGTAATGATTACAAATAGTCCACCAAGTGCAATAAGCAGAAGCTCTGTGCGCAATGTAATCGCCAAGCCGGCGATGGCTCCACCTAAAGACAAGGAACCAACATCACCCATAAATATCTTCGCAGGCGATGTGTTCCACCAAAGAAACCCGGCACAAGAACCAGCAAATGCTGCTGCTAGAACGGCCAAATCAAGTGGATCTCGCACTTGATAGCAACGACCAACGGTTGTAAGTGCGCAGCTTTGTCGAAACTCCCATACGCCTATCATGACAAAAGCCAAGAAAGTCATGATGGATGTTCCGCTTGCTAGCCCATCTAAGCCATCGGTTAAATTAACGCCGTTACTCGTTCCCAGGACAAGAAAGATTACCCACACGACTACAAGTGCTGCACCAAGCTTTAGTGAGGTATCGCGAACGGTTGAAAAATGAAGTGAAATGGGTGATAGTCCATAACTGTCTGAAAAGTGGATTCCTGCCACTCCAAATCCAGCGGCAACAACTGTTTGCCCCAGTAACTTTTGTCGTGAACGTAAACCTAGTGAACGCTGTTTAACAATTTTTAGCCAATCATCGATAAACCCGACTACGCCCAATCCAATTACCAGTCCGATAACAAGAAGTGCTGAAATACTTACGCCGACGCCATCGAGTAAGTGGCTTCCAAAATATCCAATGCTCGATGCGAGGATAAGTACGACTCCTCCAATTGTTGGAGTGCCTCGCTTCGTGTGATGCGACTGAGGACCATCATCTCTGATCATCTGCCCATAACCACGTTTTTCCAAAAATCGAATCAACGCCGGGGTAAAGAGAAAGCTCAGGAGTGTTGAAATTGAGCCGGCAACAAGAATGCCTTTCACTGAACTCCTCCTTCACTTTCCACTTGATTGCCAATGTTTATAAGAATTTTTTCAGCAAGCTCGTCGAGATGTTCGGCGCGGGAAGCTTTAAACAAGACCACATCTCCGGGAGAAAAATGTCGACTCAAGCCCAGCGCTTCCTCTTGCGTCAAAAAATAGTGCGTGGTCATCTCATCTCCTGCTGCAAAATCCAATTGCAACCCATCGAGGTAAAGATTGCTCCCGACGGCTACAAGTTGATCAATTCCTAGGTCAGAGGCGAGTCTGCCAATACGAAGATGATCTTCGGCCTCTGACTCGCCGAGCTCATGCATCTTGCCTAGGAATGCCCAAGAAATTCCTCCACGCTCTTGCGCTAAGAGCGCCAAAGTCCTGAGTGCCGCAGACATGCTCTCTGGGTTCGCGTTGTACGTGTCATTAATGACCAATATTCCACCAGCATCGTGGAGTTCCATTCGCCATTTGCTGTTGCTCTCAGCTGTTGAAAGCGATGCCGCAATCGATTCGATCTTTACCCCAAGCGCGGTCGCAACTGCTGCAGCACCTAATGCGTTTGAAATCTGGTGCAATCCTAGAAGTCGCAGACTTACCGGAGCTCTTCCGTCAGGTGTTACAAGATCGAAGTGAGCACGGCCTTCGCGAGCTTCAATATCTGCAGCACGAACAACGCTTGTGGAACTCTCTCCAAAAGTTATAGATCGCATTTCGCGGCCGTCGGCCATGTGAGGAGTGAATTGATCATATGTTCCCAATACGGCAACTCCTGAATCAGGCAAAGATTGGATTAGCTCAGCCTTCGCTTGCGCAATCGCTAACTGAGATCCAAATTCACCAACATGTGCACTCCCAACGACCAATACCAAGCCAATAGATGGTTTAGCAATGGAACACAAGTATGAAATATCGCCGACATGGCGAGCTCCCATTTCGACGATGCAATATTTTGTTTGATCTGTGCAGCTTAAGATCGTTAAAGGAACGCCAATTTCGTTGTTAAACGAACCTGTAGGAGAGACGGTTTCGCCGAAGGAAGAGAGAATGTGGGTTAACAAATCTTTTGTTGTTGTCTTGCCTTGAGAACCCGTTAGGCCTACAAAAATCGTATCGAGAGACTTGTTTCTGGCGTATGCGGCAAGTGAGATCAGCGCTTTACCAACATCATCAACTTGAATAGATGGAAAATCAAATACCTCAGTTGTAATAACAAAGTCTGCTCCGGCGTCTATCGCCGCCTGACAATATCTATTTCCATCAACGCGCTCACCGGGTAACGCAAGAAAGAACGTTCCCTTTCTAGCCTTCCGAGAATCAATTACTGGAAGGGCGCCCGTAATAAAAGAGGAATCTAGCCCTCTGAGCGTTCCATTAACCGCTCTTGCAATTTCACCGAATGAAAGTGGAATCATGATAATCGCTCGATTGCTCGTGCGAGTTCAATGCGATCATCAAAGGGGTACTTGACTGAATTAATTTCCTGTCCGATCTCATGGCCTTTACCTAGGAGAATCACGGTGTCGCCAGGTTGAGCCTCCGCCACAGCTATTGCGATTGCGCCTCTCCTATCAATCTCAATTAACGCAGTCTCATTTAACGTGACCCCAGCGCTCATCTGCAAGAGTATTGATTCAGGATCTTCGCTTCTCGGATTATCCGAAGTCAACACCGCAAGGTCTGTGCCAGCCACAAGGGCTGACCCCATCAGCGGGCGCTTACTTGAATCCCTATCCCCACCACACCCTAGAACGCCGATAACTCTTCCTGGGGTAATTTCACGAACGGCAGAAAGAACGCGCTCTACCGCATCCGGAGTATGTGCATAATCAACTAGCGCAAGAAAGTTTTGACCAATGTCTACCTTTTCAAGGCGGCCTGCTGGGCCTTGAAGAAGATGTAAATTCGACGCAATTTCCAAGGGATCAACGCCGCTTTCAACTGCAAGGGCGATTGCCATTAACGCATTATCTAAATTGTGAGCGCCAACAAGACCGAGATGTCCCTCAATCATTATTCCGCCGCTCCCCCGTATCCAAATGTCATAGCCGGTTCGCGCCGGTAAATAACGATCGTAGTGCCACGTTGCTTTGCGATTCTCTCGCGAAATAGTTTGCACGGGAATCTCCGCTTCTTCTGCAAGCCTGGTTCCATACGAGTCATCAATATTTACAAAGCCAAGTTCGGCGAACTGGGAAGTGAATAATTTTGATTTTGCCTTAAAGTAACTTTCCATATCGCCATGAAAATCTAAATGATCCTGAGTTAAATTAGTGAATGCAACGCTGCGAAAATGTGCTCCGGACATTCGGCTTTGAGCCATCGCATGACTACTGACCTCCATCACCATGTATTTACAACTTTGTTCTACCATCGCAGCGAGCGTTGCCTGCAATTCAGGAGCTTCCGGAGTAGTAAATTGTGCAGGAAATGAATCTGCGCCAATTGAAATCCCGGTAGTTCCGATAAATCCTGATTCGCGATGGCTAATTTTCCAAAGTTGGCTCAGAAGTGAGGCAGTTGTTGTTTTACCATTTGTACCGGTAATTCCTGTTGCAAATAGAGACCGAAACGGTGCTGAATAAAACCATGAGGCAATATCACCCATGACATCGCGTGGATTTGGTACGACAAGCACAGGAATTTTCTCGGAAATCAATTCCTTCCCTGCAGAGTCGGTTAACACCGCAACCGCACCAGCAGCGATTGCGTCTGAAACAAACTTCGCGCCGTGAGTTTTAAGTCCCGGAAGCGCGACAAATAGGTCCCCTACTTGGATGT
>CAIUFY010000032.1 GCA_903898555.1 uncultured Actinomycetes bacterium | reverse complement strand
TAACGACGGGTTTTCCGCCTTTAGTTGCTGGAGCAGCAACCGGCGCTGAAACTTCAACTTCTTCACCAATAGGAGGGAGCCCTTGTTCAGCTCTCTTGCGGGCTTCAAGCTCTGCCTTTGTTGGAAAGCGATGTGCTTTCTTGCGTTCTAATTTTGCTTGTTCCTCAGCCTCACGAGCAACGCGAAGTGCTTCAAGCTCGGCCTTTGTTGGAAAGCGATTTGGTTTTTTAACAGCAGCAACTTTCTTCGCTGTTGTCTTCTTTGCTGTGGCCGCAACTTTTTTTGCAGGAGCAGTCTTTTTCGCAGCAACCTTGGTCGCCGTCTTCTTCACTGCAGCGCTGTTTTTAGGCGCACGAGATACAGGCACAGAACATCCTTTTGTTTATTTGGCTCATCAGCAACGAACACCGCAGAACCTCTAACTTAACAATCTAGTTTTGCAACTAGTTTTGCAACTTTTTTGCCGCTTTGGTACTGGCTATATTATAAATTATCCACAGGTCAATTTTGACCATATAGCGCTCTTATCCACTCAGCAAAAACGTGGCGAGCCTCAATGCTTACTCGAGAGTCCTAATTCAACCGCTCTTCTTACTAAATTACCGACTTCTTCAACCTCGATAAGGAATCCATCATGGCCAAAAGGAGAAGAAATGGTCGCTAAGGGCTCTGCCGATGGCACAAGCTCAACGATCTCCTCCTGAAGACGTGGCGGGAAGAGGCGATCGGTATCGATTGAAACTACCAAGGTAGGAACTCTTACTGTGCCAAGTGCCGCCGCAACTCCTCCGCGATCTCGACCAACATCATGGGAAACCATCGCTTCAGTCAGTGCGATGTAGGTATTTGCATCAAATCGCTTCGCCAATTTCTGTGCCTGGTGATCTAAGTAGGACTCCACGGCAAAACGCCCCGTGTCATCGCCCTGAAGTTCGCGGCCAAATCGAACATCCATTTCACCTTCTGTTCGGTAAGTCAGATGCGCAATTCGTCGCGCAATTCCCATCCCCTCAATCGGACCTCTCTCTTGGGAGTAGTAATCACCACCGTTATAAAAAGAATCAGATTTAATTGCGCGAATTTGAATTGAAAATCCGCCAATTTGATCTCCCGTTGCAACTGCAGATGAACCGATTGTGCAGATTGCGCCGACTCGCTCTGGATATTGAATCGCCCATTCAAGGGAACGCATGCCCCCAAGAGATGGCCCGAGCGAAAGAACCCAGCGCTTAATTCCGAAAGCATCAGCAAGTCGAACTTCGGCTTCCACCAAGTCGCGAATATTTACAGAAGGAAATCTTGAACCCCACGGTTTTCCATCTGGAGCAATCGTCGATGGCCCGGTGCTGCCCTGACAGCCTCCAATAACGTTTGGACAAATGATGAAATATTTATCCGAATCAAGTGGAGCTCCTGGGCCGACCATGGATGGCCACCAACCTGGAACATCAGACCAGCCAGTCATTGCGTGATTTACAAGAATCGCATTGGACTTCTCGGCATTTAGCTCGCCCCATGTTTGATAAGCAAGACGGGCACTTGTAATGACTTGTCCAGATTCAAGTTCTAAGTCACCAATCTCAAGGAACTTTCGATCGCCGGGATCTTGGCTTTCAAGCCAAGCCCCGGTGACCAAATGTTCTAACGCTGAAGTCATGAGAAATTATCGCGCACTTACTTAGCTGCGGCGAAACCTCCTTCGATATCTGCCTTGATGTCGTCAATATTTTCAATTCCGACAGAAAGACGGACTAGCCCCGGTGTCACTCCCGCAGCAAGCTGCTCTTGCGCAGAGAGTTGAGAGTGAGTTGTCGAGGCCGGATGGATTGCCAACGATCGCACATCTCCGATATTTGCCACATGGGAATGCAAAACAAGCGCTTCGATAAATTTCTTACCTGCTTCAATTCCACCCTTAAGTTCGAAGGAGAGAACCGAACCACTGCCCTTAGGCGCATACTTTGAAGCAAGTGCATGCCATGGTGAGGATGGAAGAGTGGCGTAATTAACCTTCTCAACTTGAGGTTGCTTTTCCAGCCAAGTGGCTAATTCCTTGGCATTTCCCACGTGGCGCTCTATGCGAAGAGACAAAGTTTCAAGGCCTTGTGCCAGGAGCCAGGCATTGAATGGGCTAACCGCAGCGCCTGTATCGCGAAGCAGCTGAAGGCGAATTTTGAATATGTACGAAAGATTCGCACCAAAGGGCGAACCAACTCCGAGCGCCTGCGAATAAACCAACCCGTGGTACGAAGGGTCTGGCTCATTAAATCCAGGGAACTTTGTCTTTTGTAGCGCATAATCAAAATTACCGGCGTCAACAATTGCTCCTACGACGGCAGTTCCGTGTCCTGAGAGAAACTTGGTCGCTGAATGAACCACAACGTCTGCACCATATTCGATTGGTCGAATTAGAAACGGTGTCGCAACAGTGTTATCAACGATTAATGGAACGTTGTTTTCATGGGCAATCTTGGCAACTGTTTCGATATCCAAAATATCATTCTTTGGATTTGCAATAGTCTCGCCAAAAAACGCTTTTGTATTTGGACGCACAGCTTTGCGCCAAGATTCTGGATCACCTGGATCTTCGACAAAAGTAACTTCAATCCCGAATTTCTTTAAAGTGTAATGGAAAAGGTTATATGTGCCGCCGTAAAGACTTGGAGAGGAAACAATGTGGTCGCCAGCTTCTGCAACATTTTGAATTGCATAAGTTGTAGCAGCCGACCCGGAAGAAACGAGAAGGGCAGCTACCCCACCTTCTAGCGATGCAATGCGTTGTTCAACTGCATCTTGTGTTGGATTCATGATGCGGGTGTAAATATTTCCAAGTTCTGCAAGACCAAAGAGATTTGCTGCATGCGTTGTGTCGCGGAATTGATATGCGGTTGTTTGATAAATCGGAAGTGCACGAGCACCCGTTGTTGGATCTGGAACTTGGCCTGCATGAATCTGACGCGTTTCAAAGGCGGATTTTGCTAGTTCAAATGACATTTTCTGAGCTCCTTTTTGAAAAACAGGAGGGCCAAACCACCTCGTTGTCGAGTGGCCCACGCTTGCCACTGCACTTTGCAGATGGCCTGGTCTTCACCCGGAGCACCCCACCGTGGTGGAGGGTTGCCGTCCAGTAAGCCGGGGCTAAACACTGGAAC
>CAIUFY010000031.1 GCA_903898555.1 uncultured Actinomycetes bacterium | reverse complement strand
TCCGACGAGAGAGATTTAATAAATGCTGAATTTGAATCCATTGTCTCGACTTTGAATTTGGATGAGTCAACTGGTTCAACATATTTGGATCAACTCGAAGATAGTTCGCATTTTCAAGAACCACGTCCCAAGTCTGCTTCACTCTCTGCGCCCTCAAAACTTTCACTTTATGCAATAGCAGCAAGCGGCGCATACATCCTCATTGAAGGATTCACGGGTGGAGATCCTCTCAATATGGGAGGGTGGCCAGCCGTTGCTCTATTTTTCGGCGGCGTAACATCTTTTATCTGGCGTACAGCACAGCGTCGTCGTGACGATGGAGATGACGGGGCAGTTATTTAATTTCTTGCAAGATCGGCTGCGCCAACAACTCCGGCGTCATTACCAAGCTCGGCGGCAACAATCTGTGGGCTCGGATGCTTGCCTTGGAATGGCATATAGCGCTCGACAGCAGCTCGAGTTGGCGCCAAGAGAATTTCTCCTGCATCGATTACTCCCCCGCCAATGACTACACAGGCCGGATCGAGCAATACGGAAAGTGAAGCAATACCAGCACCAAGCCATTGGGCTGTCGTATTAAATGCTGCCAACGCAACCATGTCGCCTTCGCGGGCGGCTTCTGTAATGTGTTTACCGGTTAAACCTTCTATGGATCCGTTACCGCGAGCCAACAAATTATGCGCCGCATCTGGCGCTGCAGATATTGCTTCTCTGGCATGTCGCATCAATGCATTTCCGGATGCGTACTGCTCAAAGCATCCACGTGCACCGCAACCACATAAATGTCCTTCAGGAACAACACGCAAATGTCCAAATTCAGCAGCGATTCCATAAGCGCCACGGTGAAGCGCTCCATCGACAACTATTCCCCCACCGATGCCAGTACCAATCGTGAGCATCATCATTTGAGATTGGCCTCGGCCCGCCCCATAGCGAGACTCTCCCCAAGCGGCTGCATTTGCATCATTTTCAATAACGACAGGAAGTCCAACGCGTATTGAAATCTCGTTTTCTAAGTTAATTCCGTTCCAACCCGAGATGTTTGGGGTGGCAAGCATTGTCTTTCTATCTGAGGAAACAAATCCAGCGGCAGAAATTCCAACGCCTTCTACTTTATATTGTTGAGTTAATTCGTTAATGACATCTGCAATAGTTTGCGTAAGAGCCTCTCCGCCTTGCTTTGGAGTGTCTTTTCGATGTGTTGTAAGAATCTTTCCTTGTGAATCTACGACACCACCTAGAACTTTTGTGCCACCGATATCTACTCCGATGGAAAGTTTTTCAAGATTTTCTTTCATCGTGGATTAATTCTCCAACTTATTTTTGAGCTCCTGTAAGGCCTTATCGATTGTCTCTCGCTCTGCCTTTGTGCGCATCATGGAGGGAACGGGCATCGAAAGTCCGACTGTCAATGAATATGTGACGGTCACCGTATCGTCGCCATTATCTTCAATCGCATAAGTTCCAGACATCTCAGTCAACATATCCGCTTCGTCGAGAGTGAAATGCAGGGCGTTTGGGGAATCACTCCAGTCGTAATCCAAAGTCACTCGATCTTTTACCGGACCAGCCTTGATGGTCATCTCCACCTTGCTTGGACGTCCTTGTGCATCGGATTCAAGAACTTTGGCACCCGTTATCGCTGAAGACCATGATGGGTAGTTGGCGGGATCAAAGAGAAGGGCAGTAGTCGATTCAACATCTGTTTCGATAGTGATGGAATTCTTTGAAATATCGCTCATGGGATGAGGCTACAGGTAGGCGAAACACTAGAAAACTACCCTTTGCGGCGATAGCGTTCGCCCATGGATTTGTACTCAACACCCGCCCTTGTACCTGCCGCCACTGCTGGCAACCTCACGAATCTCGTTGCAGAGCGAGCTTGGTTCGAGGGTGATCGAGTCATGGTTTCTCGCCCAATGGGTGATGGATGGCAAGCCGTTACAGCTCGAGAGTTTGACGATGAGATTCGTTCGACAGCAAAAGGTTTGATTTCTTCAGGCATAAATCCTGGAGATCGAGTCGCGATCATGGCTAAGACTCGCTATGAATGGACTGTCCTAGATTTTGCAATTTGGTACGCGGGAGGCGTTGTCGTCCCAATTTATGAAACCTCAAGTGCTGAGCAAATTGATTGGATTCTTTCAGACTCGCAGGCTGTAGCCATAGTTGTTGAGACACCCGCACTAGCTGAATTAGCACGACCGGTTCAAGGAAAGCACTGCAAAAACCTTTGGGTGATAACCGAGAACGCACTTGCGACACTTGCTCTAAGTGGGTCACATATTTCTGATGAAGAAATAAACATCCGCCGAGCAAGTTTGACTCCGGACTCACTTGCAACTCTTATCTATACATCAGGAACGACTGGAAAACCTAAAGGCGTACAGCTCACTCATGGAAATTTCTTATCCGAATGTGGAAACGTTGTACAAGGCGCCAGTGATCTCTTTCTAAAGCCGGGCGGATCCACTCTTCTCTTCTTGCCCGTTGCCCACGTATTTGGTCGCATGGTTGAAATTGGTGCAATAAACGCAGGATTGCATTTAGCCCATTGCAGCGACATCACTCGGCTTCAACAAGATCTCGGAAGTTTCAAACCAACATTTGTACTTGCAGTCCCACGTATTTTTGAGAAAGTTTATAATGGGGCTGAAGCCAAAGCCGACGCGGCAGGAAAAGGAAATATTTTCCGCAAAGCAGCAGCGGTGGCCATCGCTTATTCCGAAGGAATTGATGCTGGAAAGATTCCGTTAGTTCTTCGTTTGCAGCACTCAATCTTTGACAAATTCGTTTATTCAAAAATTCGACACGGCCTGGGTGGTCGAGTGGAAGCGGCAATTTCCGGTGGCGCACCTCTCGGAAAGCGCCTTGGACATTTCTATCGCGGGGCTGGCGTTCGAATCCTTGAAGGTTATGGATTGACTGAAACAACAGCCGGCGCAACGCTAAACCTCTCGTTGCACCAAAAAGTTGGTTCCGTCGGGCGACCAGTGCCAGGAACAACCATTGCAATTGCCGAAGATGGCGAAGTGCTGATTAAGGGTCCAATTGTGATGCGCGGTTATTGGCAAAATAATGAAGCTGACAAGGAAGTGTTTACGGAAGACGGATACTTCCGAAGCGGTGATCTTGGCGCTATCGACAAAGATGGATTTCTCAGCATCGTTGGGCGCAAGAAGGAGCTAATTGTGACTTCCGGTGGCAAGAATGTCGCGCCTGCCGTTCTTGAAGATCGAGTTCGTGCTCATCCACTCGTTAGCCAATGCGTGGTTCTTGGTGATAACCAACCATTTATTGCGGCATTGGTAACCCTCGATGGTGATGCTCTCAAGACATGGGCCTTAGCAAACAAGAAGACGGGTACATCAGCATCTGATTTGTGTCACGATCCAGATCTAATTGCTGTCGTGCAAACGGCGATTGATGACGCAAATAAGGCTGTAAGCCGCGCGGAATCGATTCGAAAATTTACTGTTCTTCCAATTGACTTCACAATTGCAGATGGTCATCTAACGGCCAAACTATCAGTTAAGCGACACGTGATTGCTCAAGAGTTTGCAAAGGAAATAACCGCGCTTTTCAGCTAGCAACGAAACTAGCTAGGACGGAAGTGAGCCTTGAAAAAGGAGAACTACCAAGAGCGAAATCGTATTGCCCGCGAACTTTACGATTCTTTCGCGAAGGAGCTGGCAGACGTTAGTTTCCGTATTGATGAAACAATTGGTTTAAATTCGACCAGCCCTAAAACTCGAGAATCGCTACGAACTATTCGCTCGAGTGTTACACAACTCATTGAAAAATCGCGCCAACTTCGTGAAGAAAAATATGAGCTGACAAATAGAGAGAAAGATGTTCTTGCCATTCTTGCCACGGGTGCATCAGTTAAGGAAATTTGTCAGACCTTGTTTCTTTCACAAGCAACCGTTAAATCTCATCTTGGATCGATGTACAAGAAGTTAGTTGTGACAAACAGAGTTGAAGCCATCAATAAGGCGAAAGCGTTAGGACTTCTCCCCTAAGAGCATTTCGTTAAATCTCTCTCCCCAAACTTCCCAATTCCACTCCTCGACTGCCCATGCACGTCCTCGTTGCGACATGCGATCATGCAATTTCTTATCCTCTAGAACTCTAACAACGGAGTCCGCTATCGCTTGAAGATTATTTCCGTCAACGACTAGCCCAGTTTCACCTTCAAGAACCGCATCAGGCGCTCCACCTGATGCTCCCGCAATTACAGGTACACCACAGGAACTTGCCTCTAAGTAGACAATGCCCAAGCCTTCAACTTCAAGGCCGAAAAATCGCGACCGAGATGGCATCGCGAAAACATCGCCCAGGCGGATAACTTCTGGCAATAAGTCATACGATAGTCGCCCCACAATTCGAACTGATTCACTCACTCCGCATTGTGCGACTAACTTCTCGAGTACCTCTCTCCGAGGACCTTCTCCGACAATAAGCAAGATTGCTTCCGGAACGCGTTTGAGAATTTCGGGCATGGATTGAATCAATCGATCTTGACCTTTTCGGTGGACAAGGCGACCCACGCACACGATGACTTTCTTATTTTCTACCCCAAGTTCTTTTGCAAGAGCCAAAGATTTCTCTCCCGGGGTGAAATGCTTAGTCGAAATTCCAGGAGCGATTCGCGTAAAAACGACGCTCTCCCCCACAGCGCGAACCATTGCGCGCTTTGTGAACTCACCCAGATAACCAATTGCATCCATTTGCTTTGCCATGATTTTCATAATCGCCGAGAACGGCCAAAGTTTGGACCACCAGACCTCATGTCCGTGTGTGAGCGTCACAATTCTTTTAGCGCCTTTGCGACGCAAGTGTCCCGACATCCATCCAAGAGGGGCTGCAGCGCCAAACCAAATATATTCGCAGCTGTATTCCTTCATTACTTTTACTACAGCTCTATTTACTCGAGGAGTTGGAAGTAAGACCTTAGATCGATCGCGTACGACAGTTACTCCATATTTTGTTGCGAGGAACGCATCGAATTCTTCTTCGCCTTTTTCAGAGGAGGTGTAAATAACAATCTGCGATCCATCCATCTGGCCAATTAACCCCAGGATGAAGGATTCAATGCCACCAGCATGCGGGCCAAGGTCATTTGTGACGAGCAGAATCTTTCGCGTATCCACTGCCAAAGGGTAGTGGAGCGTCCTGTCTGGTCTGGCTCCTTTAGCTGGTCTGGCTCCTTTAGCTGGAATATCGGAGTGGTGGAACGAGCCCTCGAGTAGCGAGTAGCTCAATCGCAGCAACTTGCGGGTGGTCTAACTCCGCAGGAGGCGTATCAAGAATGAAAGAGACAACGCAATCGCCACAAGCCAGATTGCGCATTTTGCATGAGGAGCAGTCGATGATCATGGAAAGAATTTACTGCGTGCCACTGACATTGCTCAGGGGTACCTTTCGCATATGAACTCCTTTGTGATGGCCAACCTAATTGTGGGGAAAGATGGCTCTACCACTCTAAACGGCCGGTCGAAGGGGCTAAGTTCGCCAGAGGATAGGCGCAGGTTTCACGAACTTCGAAAGAGCGCGGATTGTATTTTGATTGGAGGAAATACTGCTCGCACTGAGCCATACTCCAAAACACCTGTAGATCTGTATGTGCTTTCCCACAACGAGCTGCCGGAAAATGTACGGCTAAACCCAAGAGCGAAAATTCTAAATTGCAACTTAAGTGACGCACTTGCAAGCCTCAAGGGAAAAGTTCTTATTGAAGCCGGGGCATCTCTTGTGTCAGAGGGGCTGGCCAATAACTTAATCGATGAATTTTACCTGACATCTGTCGACATGGCTTCAGGAGAAAATTGCATCGATATCGCAGAGCTAACAAAGGGATACGTAGTGGATTCTCGAGAAGAAATCGGTGATGATATTTTCCTTCGTTTCGTCCAGTCACCCCATCGAAATTAAGGAAACTCCTGCAACTGCAAAGATTATTCCTACGTACTGAAGTTTGTGTAACCGTTCATGCGAAAACTTGAAAGCATAAACTGATGTTACAAGTGGATAAAGTGAAGCAAGTACAACTGCTGCAGAAACCAAGCCCATTGTTGATGCCTCCCCTAGCGCAATATTCGCAAGGAAGTCTCCGATTCCAGCTAGAAATAGAAATCTCAAATCTTTTTTACTGAAATTTCCAACTGTCCTATATTTAATTGCCATCGCCGTAAGAATAAAGAAGGTCGGAAGGCGCATTGAAACCGATGTCATTAGAACATTTGATTGAGCCCCCAGCGTCAAAAAGAGAACTGCGCAACCAAAGCAAAGGGCAGCAATCGCTCCAAATAAGAGGGGCTTCAAACTTAATCCGCCTCGTATTTCAGGTCCGCTTCCAAAAAAGGCTCCGAGAGTTGCAATAACCATTCCCGTAATAGCCAAAGCACTTGGCCGCTCACCGTTTATTAAGGAATAGATAACGGGGATCATGACAGAGAGGGAAGAGATAGGAGATACAACGCCCATTCGGCCTGTTGCTAAACCTGCAAAGAAGGCATTAAGCCCTGCAAAACCAATCAGGCCTGCGCATACCCCGGGCAAGAAGTAACCGCTCCATGAGAGAGAGGGAGCAATCCAGGTCCTAGTCACCAAAAGAAGCATCAATCCGACTAGGAATCCGAAAATTTGTATTGCACCAGTTACGGTCATCACTTTATGTTTCTTTGTGAGGTGCCCGCCAATGTAATCGCTGGTTCCGAACAATAGGCTTGAACATAAAGCAAGAAGAGCACTCATTGGTAAAGGTTATCGGTCGTTGCGCTCGCGCCTAACCGATTTAAACCCAGGAACAATTTATTATTCAAGGATGGGTCCAAGCCAAATATCCTTTGAGCAAATTGTCGAAGAAATTCGAGCCATTGTGCCCCGCGCAGAAATTGTTCTTGATGAAGTTCCTGCCCCCCAAAAACTTGCTCCCTTTGCGATAGCTCTGACGGCCGATGTTTTAGAAGATGCCGCAACTGGAAGGTTTGTCCTACTTCATGACCCGAAAGGGCAAGAGGGGTGGTCTGGCGAATATCGATGCGTCACCTTTGTTCGCGCAGCAATAGATCAATCTATGGCGGCTGATCCAATGCTTTCGGATGTTGGTTGGAGTTGGTTAACTGAAGCCTTGAAAAAATATGACTGCGACTATGAAGCACCAAGTGGAACTGTCACCAGAGTTGCATCCGTTTCCTATGGAATGCTCGCTGGGCGTGATGAAGATTCAGAACTCGAAGTACGGGCTTCCTGGACTCCAGTTTCGGGGTTAGGCATAGCTCGGCATGTTCGCGCTTGGCTTGATCTGTTGGCGCTATCGGCAGCACTCGAACCGATTCCCGAAGGTGTCACACAATTGACGCCTAATCGTCGGTAGTACCTCTCTCAATAATTATGATGGAAGAGATTGAGCAAAGCCCTGATGGCTTGGAAGAAAATATTGCAGAGCCGCTCTTATTCCCACGTCACGGGATGCCCGAACTAGTTACAACCGACTCTGGTCTTCAAGAAGTAATCTCAATGCTTCACGAAGGAGATGGTCCAATTGCCATTGATGCGGAACGAGCTTCGGGTTACAAATACAGTCAACGTGCTTATCTCATACAAATTTTTCGCCGAGGTGGAGGACTTCATTTAATTGATCCCATAGGTGCAAGCTCTAAGAAACTTTGGACTCAACTAAGTGAATCGTTTTCAGATGAAGAATGGATCATTCACGCAAGTACTCAAGATTTGCCTTGTCTTAATGAATTAGGGCTTTATCCAAAAATACTTTTCGATACCGAGCTTGGTGCAAGGATTGCTGGTTGTCCACGAGTTGGTCTTGGGCCGTTAACAGAATCTTTATTAAGTTATTCCCTGGCAAAGGAACATAGCGCAGTGGATTGGTCGAAGCGTCCGCTTAATCCTGAATGGCTTGTTTATGCCGCTCTTGACGTCGACATCCTGGTTGATTTGAGAGATGAAGTAAATCAACTTCTGATTGAGAAAAATAAATTGGAGTGGGCGAAAGAGGATTTCGCACAAATTTTGGAAAGGCATGCGCCAGGAGTAGAGAAACCTGGAAAGAAGGATCCGTGGCGGCGAACCTCGGGGATGCACAAAGTTCGTGACCGCAGAACTCTCGCCATTATTAAAGCTTTGTGGGAAGCCAGGGATAGCTATGCCGAAAAGGTCGATATTGCGCCGGGTCGCATATTCAATGATGAAGCTTTGGTTGCCGCCGCTGTCGCCAAACCAACAACAGTGGATGAAGTTCGAAGACTCCTCACAAGACGCTCGAGGGTTCAAAATCCGCCATTGACTGATTGGTTTGCAGCAATCCGCGCAGCCATCGCCTTGCCTGTCGATGAACTTCCTGACCTTCGTACTCCTTCGACAACTCTGCCTCCACCGAAATTATGGAAAGATCGAAATCCATTGGGTTATGCACGGCTTACGCATGCTCGAGCAGTCACGATTGCGCGCGCAGCAGAGCTAGATATTCCGGTAGAAAATTTGATCTCCCCAGATGCTCTTCGAAAACTCGTTTGGCATAACCCCCCTGCGGGAAGCGATCAAGAACTTGCCATCTATGCCAGCCAAACACTCATTGCTGCCTCAGCGCGGGAATGGCAAGCCGCTCAAATCTCCGAGCTGCTGGTGGACGCTCTAAGGCAGACGCAGCCGCTTATAACGCCGGAACAGAGCGAAAGTCCCGAGACCGCAGACGTAGCAGAGTGACGAATTTCGCAACATAAGAGTTGCGTAATTCAGCCCTCTCGTTCTAGGCTCCTCTTGTGTTCAACACCTTTCTGATAGCAATCCGTGAAGGCCTTGAGGCTTCGCTAATCGTTGGAATACTCCTTGCCTACGTGGCTAAAACCGGACGCCGCTCCGCACTTCCTGCAATATGGACGGGAGTTGGCCTAGCACTTCTTCTTAGCCTCGGATTTGGGGCCTTTTTATCATTTACTTCGCGTGAACTCTCCCCTTCAGGTGAAGAATTTTTCGCCGGAGTAACTTCAGTTGGCGCCGTAACTCTTGTTACGTGGATGGTTTTTTGGATGAAAAAAACAGCGCGAAATATCGGAAAAGAACTACATTCAAAAATGGATCAAGCCCTCGCAATTGGAACATTTGGCTTGATTTCAACTGCTTTTCTAAGTGTTGCTCGTGAAGGGCTAGAGACTGCCGTCTTTCTGTATGCAAGCTTCAAGACAGTGGGAACAAGTGCGGCGCCAACAATTGGCCTTATTTTGGGTCTTGCGTTTTCGATTACATTGGGAATTTTGATTTACAAGAGATCAGTGCGACTGAATCTAGGAAAATTCTTTACCTACAGCGGGATCGCTCTTATCGTGGTCGCAAGCAGCGTCCTACACAAGGGGCTTCTTGATCTTCAATCCTTTGGCCTGGTACCAAGAGGGCTCATTCTCAATTGGGCGATTGTCGCCAGCTATCTTGTGCTGACCTTGAAGCCATTTACCCACTCGCTGAGACACAAAACGCCAGCAACTAAGTAATTCCCTTTTTCATTACTGACGAGTAACCTTCTAGCAACTTCATACGGAAGGTGTTCAGATGTCTCGTTCTCACATGCAATCTCTTGGAGATAGCCAACCAGTACTTGTTGATGCAGTGCGCTCCCCTTTTGGAAAATCTGGGGGCCTCTACGTTAATACTCGAGCCGATGACATCATGGTGCGAGTACTGCGCGGACTCTTGGAACGCAACCCACAGCTCTCTCCGGCGTTAATTGATGATGTGGCAATAGCAGCTGCAACCCAGACCGGAGATCAAGGTATGAACCTTGGACGTAGCGCCTCTCTTCTAGCCGGCATCCCCAATTCTGTTCCTGGTTATTCCGTAGATCGTTGGTGCGCTGGTGCGATGACTTCTGTGACAACACTTGCAAGTGCCATCGCAGCTGGCGCCTACGACATTGCACTTGCCGGCGGAGTTGAACACATGGGCAACCATCCAATTGGCGATGGTGTCGATCCGAACCCAAGATTTCTTGCCGAAAAGCTTGTTGATCAAGATGCACTTGCTATGGGATCTACTGCTGAACGTCTTCACGACAAATTTCCACACCTTACAAAAGAACGCGCAGATAAATACGCGCTATCTTCACAACAAAAAACCGCAACTGCATATGAAAACGGGGAATTACAACGCGACTTAATTCCCGTAGCTGTTCGAAGCGTTGAATTAGGTTATGGAATCGCAAGCGTGGATGAACCACCTCGTCCTTCTACAACAATGGAAGGTCTGGCCGGGCTCAAGACTCCTTTCCGTGCGGCCGGAAGAGTTACCGCAGGAAATTCATCAGGGCTAAATGACGGGGCAACTGCTGCAATTATTGCCAGCGCAGGAAAAGCAAAAGAACTTGGGTTACCAGTTATAGCCAAGATGGTTTCTTTCGCTTTTGCAGGCGTAGAGCCAGAGATTATGGGTTACGGACCAGTCCCGAGCACATTAAAAGCTCTAGAAAAAGCAGGCCTGAAAATTGAAGATATAGGTCTCTTTGAAATTAATGAAGCATTTGCGGTTCAAGTGCTCTCATTCCTCGACCATTTTGGAATTGCTGACGATGATTCGCGAGTAAATATTTACGGTGGAGCAATCGCAGTAGGACATCCCCTTGCATCATCGGGAATCCGACTCATGTTAAATCTTGCACGCGGATTTGAGAAGCACCCTGAAGTTCAATATGGAATCACCACAATGTGCATCGGTCTAGGAATGGGTGGAACTGTAATTTGGGAAAATCCACACTTTAACAAAGCAGAGGCGGGATCAAAATAATGGTCAACATCACAAACCCCGACGAAGTAGTGACTCAAGCTTTTCTTCGCAGCGTCGACTTAACGCCCTTTGGCTTTAAAGGTTCACTTGCCCTTATCACTTTGGATAACGGCATGGATCACACGCGCCCCAACACTTTTGGGCCTACTTCACTTATGAAGTTGAATGAAGCAATTACTGCCGCTGAGCAAAGCCCAGCTGATGCAATTGCAATTACCGGTAAGCCATTCATATTTGCAGCCGGCGCGGACCTTTCCGCTCTTTCGATGTTAAGCGAACGCGATCAAGCCCTGGCAGTTGGAAAACTTGGCCACGATGTATTTAGACGTTTAGGTGAGAGTTCCAAACCAACATTCGCATTTATCAATGGCTTGGCTCTCGGCGGTGGCCTAGAAGTTGGACTTCACTGCCACTACAGAACTCTTGCAACTACTGCATTTACGGGGCTTCCTGAAGTATTTCTCGGGTTGGTTCCTGGATGGGGCGGAGCAACAATTCTTCCAAAACTTATCGGGCCGGTTAATGCAGTCCAGGTAATTATGCTCAATGCTCTCAACAACAACACGATGATGAAATCCAAGGATGCGCTCTCTCTTGGAGTTGTAGATGCAGTCTTTGCCCCTGCCGATTTTCTCGAAAATTCTGTGGCATTCGCGGCACAAGTTCTATCGGGTAAGAAAGTCATTGAACGAAAAGATTTCAGCTCCGATGATGAGGCTTGGAAAGT
>CAIUFY010000030.1 GCA_903898555.1 uncultured Actinomycetes bacterium | reverse complement strand
CATCACTTGCGTTAGCAAATTTCACATCTTTGTCATCTGGAGTTCCGTATACAAATGCATCGGCGCCAAGTTCTTCCACAACCTCAACATTTACGTGGAATCCTGCTGCGGATGGAGTGAATCCTTCAGGGCGGATACCGACAATAACGCTTGAGCCAGCAGAGGCTGGAGAATCGAATGTGTAATCTCCCAGCTTTCCTTTGCCACCAGAAACTGGCGCAATGAGAAGATTCATCGCAGGTGAACCGATAAAGCCAGCAACAAATGAGTTAGCTGGACGTTCATAAAGATTTCTAGGTGTATCGACCTGCTGAAGAAGTCCATCCTTCATTACAGCCACGCGGTCACCCATTGTCATGGCTTCAACTTGGTCGTGGGTTACATAAACTGTCGTAATCCCGAGGCGACGTTGAAGTGCAGCAATCTGAGTACGTGTTGCTACGCGAAGTTTTGCGTCAAGGTTTGAAAGTGGCTCATCCATCAAGAAGACCTGAGGTTCGCGAACGATTGCGCGTCCCATAGCTACACGCTGGCGTTGTCCACCAGAGAGCGCCTTTGGCTTGCGGTCTAGGTATGGCTCTAAGTCGAGAAGTTTTGCCGCTTCTAGAACACGGCGGTCGCGCTCAACTTTATCTACTCCTGCAATCTTCAGCGCGAAACCCATGTTCTCGGCAACTGACATGTGCGGATAGAGAGCGTATGACTGGAAGACCATCGCGATATCGCGGTCTTTTGGTGCAACGTTTGTCACGTCGCGATCACCGATGCGAATTGAGCCTGAATCGATTTCTTCAAGACCTGCAAGCATTCGAAGTGATGTTGATTTTCCACAACCAGAAGGGCCAACAAGAACTAGGAACTCACCATCTGCGATTGTGAGACTTAGTTTGTCGACAGCAGGCTTGGTTGTGCCTGGATAGATACGTGATGCTGAGTCGAATACGACTGATGCCATTTTAGGCTCCTTCTCCGGGCAGGTACGTGCCCGACGATCCGTTGGAGGGAACTAACGCCAGATTTTCACCAGCGCCTCTTGTCAGCGATGACTTGAGGGTGCCCACGATACCCTAGGGCTATGCATAGGCAAATGTCTGAACCGTCAGAATTTGGCACAAGTGGGCAGCTACTCGTGGACATTGGCTTGGTCCTCTTCTTTATTGCCCTAGCCGCCCTTTTTGTTGCCGCTGAAATTTCCCTGCTCTCCCTCCGTGATTCCCAGGTCCGCCAGCTCAAGAGCCGTGGAAAACGAGGGGCTCGTGTTGGGACACTCACCCAAAACCCAAATCGCTTTTTGGCGGCCGCACAAATAGGTGTGACCTTCTGTGGATTTCTTTCTGCAGCCCTTGGCTCTGAGCGACTCGGTACTTCTTTTGTCATCCCCGCTTTTGAAAAATGGGGCCTCTCTCACGGAGTTGCCACAACACTCTCGCTCGTTTCAGTCACAATTGTAATTGCTTATATTTCCCTTGTATTTGGAGAATTGGTTCCAAAACGTCTGGCACTTTATCGAACCGAATCCATTGCGCTCGCTTCTGCAGGAATTATCGATCAACTTGCAAAGTTATTTCGACCAACTATTTGGTTGTTATCTAAATCGACCGACGCCGTAGTAAAAATATTCGGATTAAAAGCAGAAGAATCGCGAAGTGAGATGTCGGAAGCAGAGTTAGTCGATCTTGTTACTGGACATACAGCACTTACAGATGAAGAGCGGGACATTGTCGAAGAAGTT
>CAIUFY010000029.1 GCA_903898555.1 uncultured Actinomycetes bacterium | reverse complement strand
CTAGTTTCGTAAAGGAAATAAATAGATCGGCTGTTCTGCTGCATTGTGAACACATTCGGAAGCAGATCGAAGCGCTTCCTTTTTAATTAACTTTGGTGGGTTGTGAGGGACTCGAACCCCCGACCCAGTGATTAAGAGTCACTTGCTCTACCAACTGAGCTAACAACCCAAAGTTTTACTGCGGTGCAGACCCTATCAGCGATGAGGGATTCTGCGAAAATGGACTAAAGCGCGTCTGAGCCTCGCTCATTCGTTCGGATTCTGACGACGGAATCAACGGTGGTGACCCAAATCTTGCCATCCCCGATGGAACCCCTATTGGCAGTTTGGACCATCAAATCAAGCACTCTGTCGAGATCTAGGTCTTCAACAAGTACTTCTATGCGGACCTTTGGAATGAGATCGACGTTGTACTCAGCACCCCGGTAAACCTCTGTGTGACCCTTTTGGCGACCAAAACCGCTTGCTTCAGAAACTGTCATTCCAGCCACTCCATTGGATTGCAGGGCTGCTTTAATCTCGTCAACGCGACCTGGCTTAACGACTGCGGTAATGAGTTTCATAAATAAACCCTACTCCTGGATTTTCTTTGCGAATAAAGAAAAGTTAGTGATCTGTTTTAAAACGAGCGTAGCTGTTATTGATTTCTTCTTGTGCGGCTGCGTGACCAACCCACTCGCCACCAAATACTTTCTTGCCTGGCTCTAGTGCTTTGTAAACCTGGAAGAAGTGGCTGATTTCTGATAAATCGTATTCAGCGACGTCGTCGAGATCTTGCAATTCATTCTTGCGGATATCTCCAGCTGCAACGCAAAGCAATTTGTCGTCGCCGCCCGCTTCATCTTGCATGTGATACATACCAACGACGCGACAACTTACAACGCAGCCAGGGAATGTTGGTTCATCAAGCATCACGAGTGCATCAAGTGGATCGCCATCAAGTGAGAGGCTGTTTTTAACAAAGCCGTAGTCGTATGGATAACGAGTAGAAGTAAAGAGCATTCGATCTAAACGAATTTCACCAGTCTTGTGGTCGATTTCGTACTTGTTGCGGCTACCGGCTGGAATTTCGATGACTACGTCGAAAATCATATGAGGCATTCGAACTCCCTTACCTGAGCGCAGAGATCTGCGTTAAAAATTGGGGTGATCGACGGGGCTCGAACCCGCGACATTCCGGACCACAACCGGATGCTCTACCAGCTGAGCTACGACCACCATGTTTGTTCGTCTTGCACTGGAAGTATTAATTATACGGGAAACTCTTACGGTGTTGGAACGAAAATTTGTGCGCGGTAATAGTCGAGTTCATCGATGGAATCACGAATATCGCCCAGCGCGCGATGATTTCCAGTCTTCTTTGGAGCCGCAAAATAGGCTCGCGGATACCAGCGACGAGCAAGCTCCTTAATGGAGGAGACATCAACTGTTCTGTAATGGAGGTAGGCATGGACTTCGGGCAGATCGCGAGCGATGAAGAGGCGATCGACATAAACCGAGTTGCCAGCCAGAGGAGACTTTCCAGCCCCAGGTGCGTATTTATTGAGGTATTCAAGAATTTTGGTGGATGCGGTTTCCAAAGAGACCCCGTTTGGAATTTCGGTGATTAATCCAGAGGAGGTGTGCATTTCGCGGACGAAGTCATTCATCCCATCGAGCTTCTCTTGGGAGGTCTTCACGACTAGGTCGACACCTTCTCCAAGGACATTAAGTTGAGAATCAGTCACAAGGACTGCGATTTCAACCAGGGCATCGTTTTCAATGCTTAGCCCGGTCATTTCGCAGTCAACCCAGATGAGATTAGGGAGATCGGAGGCCATAGCCCCACCCTAAGGCAGGTTCCCTTCATTTCACCATTCGTTCACCTTCTGTTAACTAACGAGCCAACTACCAGCCCCCAAATGAGGGGAGTATCTGCGAGTGAGTTCAGCCCAAGTAACCAAGAGTCCTGCGCTGCCAGAAAAGCGCGTAATCACGACTCGACCACGTTTTTCCGATCGCGTCTTCCGAGCAATCGTTACAAGCGGGGGGTTGTCATCTCTTCTAATCCTCGGATTGATTCTCGCCTTTCTTCTCTATAACGGTTTCGACACCTTTAGAACTCAAGGAATCCACTTCCTAACATCAAGCAATTGGCAAGCTGTTGTATCTGACGCTGGAAAAGTGGACGTTGTAAATTCTCACTTTGGAATTGCAGCCATGCTCATCGGCACGCTAATTCTTTCCGTCATAGCAGTTGTCGTTGGTGTGCCAATAAGCGTAGGCGCCGCAATTTTCTTAACTTTCTATGCGCCGCAATCAATCAAAAAAATAATGGTGACTGCCATAGATTTGATGGCTGCTTTTCCATCAGTGCTTTTTGGTCTTTGGGGATTCTTTGTACTCGAAGGTTCTGCTGAATATTGGGCAAAGTTACTCAACAAATATCTTGGTTGGATTCCACTCTTTAAATTAGACGGCCCTTATGTAAATCGCTCACCATTCATTGCTGGCCTAGTTCTTGCAATCATGATTATTCCAATTGTTACTTCAATCTCTCGCGAAATTTTTTCACAAACTCCGCTAGATCGCATCCAAGCGGCATATGCACTTGGTGGAACACGATTTGCGATGCTTCGCGCAGTAGCTTTCCCTTACGCCCGCTCTGGAATTGTTGGCGGAGTGATGCTCGGCTTGGGACGCGCCATGGGTGAAACTGTTGCTGTTTATACGGTGCTTAACATCGTTTATCAGGTTAATTGGCATATTTTGTTTAGTGCGGGAGGAAACGTCGCATCGATGATCCTTCTTAAGTTTGGCGAGGCAAGCCCTTACGAAATCAAGGCTCTCATGGCCGCCGGACTAGTCTTGTTTGTTTTAACTCTCATTGTTAATTCACTTGCGAACTTAATTGTTAGCCGTACAGGAAAGAGCGGCCGATAATGGCGAACATAACTTCTGTACCTCAGGCAACCCCACGCAAGCCATGGAGTGCCTCTCCAAAGGATCGCATCAAGTCTGTATCAATTTTGGTTGCAGCAGCACTCGTATCATTTGCCGTCGTTGCAGCGACACCATTAAAGGGAAAGCTTGCATACTTTGCAGTCTTTTTTGTTGCATTCCTAGTAATTGATTTTGTTGTCGCTTATCTAAAGGCTGGACGACCTGCTGCAGTAGATAGTTTTTTCCGCGGACTAGTAACGATGGCAATTGTTATAGCGGTAACGCCAATCATAAGTATTTTGACAACTGTCTGGCTGCGCGGACATCACGGTCTTCACCTTTCACTTTTTACAAGTGATATGCGTTCTAATTCTTTTACCGATCCCGTTAATCAGGGTGGACTTGTGCACGCAATCATCGGAACATTTCTACTTGTTGTTTTTGCGATGGTCATTAGTGTTCCAATTGGAATATTGACTGCAATCTATCTAACTGAGATTCGCGGTCGATTTACTCGTCCGATTGAATTCCTAGTTCAGGCAATGTCGGGCGTTCCTTCAATCGTTGCAGGTCTATTTATTTACGCGGCCATTTTGGTTCCGCTTACAAAAACTGTAAATGGAATCCAGGGCTCCTTAGCGTTGGCCATTCTCATGATTCCTACCGTTGCCCGCACCTCGCAAGAAGTCTTAAAGCTAATTCCAGCCGATTTGCGCGAAGCTGGTCTTGCGCTCGGTGGAACGCAGTGGCGCTCAGTTGCCATGGTTGTCGTCCCCGCCGCTCGAAGTGGCTTGATAACGGCGATGATTCTTGGTGTGGCACGCGTTGCTGGAGAGACTGCCCCAATCCTCTTGCTAACAGGTGGCAGTGGAGCGAAGAATTACAACATGTTCAGCGGATCAATGGGATCACTTCCAAACTACATTTGGCAGTCATTCGCAGCCGGAACGCCTGAGGCAATCACAAGGGCTTGGGCAGGAATTCTGGTTCTTCTAGTAATTGTTATTTCTCTTTTTGCAGCGGCCCGAACTCTCGGCAATCGAAAGGTGGGAGCTAAGTAATGAGCATTGAACCTGATAAGAATGAAGGAGAAAACATGGAAACAACTTCGAGGCCTGGATCTCTTTCAGATATTGCAGCACAACATGCTGAGAAGAAGCCCGGCAGCCAAGCTCTCGGTGTTGGACTTGAAGCTCGCGGAATCCATGCATGGTTCGGTCAAAAGCACGCTCTTGCCGATGTCTCATTGGATTTCTGGTCAGGCACAGTTACCGCACTTATTGGGCCATCAGGTTGCGGTAAATCAACATTCCTTCGCACTCTAAACCGCATGCACGAATTCATTCCTGGCGCAGCGATGGCCGGTGAAGTACTTCTGAATGGTGAAGATATTTATTCTCCAGGAGTTGATGTAACAAAAATTCGCCTAAAGGTTGGAATGGTTTTCCAAAAGCCAAATCCATTCCCATCGATGACAATCGCAGAGAATGTTCTTGCAGGATTGAAATTGGCTCAGCTAAAAGTTGAGAATAAAGACGATCTTCTTGAAGAATGTCTAGAGCGCGCAGGATTGTGGTCAGAAGTTAAGGATCGCCTAAATACACACGGCGGAGCGCTTTCAGGTGGACAGCAACAGCGTCTTTGTATCGCACGCGCTTTAGCAGTGCGCCCGCAGGTTCTCTTGATGGATGAGCCTTGTTCAGCCCTTGACCCAGGATCAACACTTCGAATTGAAGAGACCATTTCGCATCTCTCATCAAGTGTCACAATCATTATCGTTACTCACAACATGCAGCAGGCCGCTCGCGTATCTGATTACACGGCATTCTTCCTATCTGATGGTGGTCCTGGCCAGATGATTGAAGTTGGTTCGACAAATGAGATCTTCTCGCGTCCTAAGGACCAGCGCACAGAAAACTACGTCACAGGACGTTTCGGCTAAGCCGATTTCGTTCACCAATTGTTCACCTGGAACCCACTCGCAATTAAGAGTGGGTCAACCACAAGTTTCTTAACGACCATAAATTAACTCTCACAAGTCCAATTACGTGGACCATATTTGAGGGGAACACATGAAGCTTTCACGCTCCATTAAAGTTGCGGTCGTCGCACTTGCAGCTACAGCTGTTGCTACATCAACTGCTTTCGCAGCAGTAACAATTCAAGCTGGCGGATCATCTTTTGATGCAAACTTGTTAAACGCTTGTAAGGTCGCTTGGCAGAACAGCACAGGCAACACCTTCACCTACAACTCTTCAGATTCAGGAACAGGCCAGAAGAACGAAGATGCTGGCATCTTCGAGGCTAACTTCTCTGATTCAGGTTACGCACCTGCAAAATCATCAATTTTGAATATCCCTCTTGTAATGGCTCCAATCGCTGTTATCTACAACCTTCCAGGTAAGAAGGATCTCTTCCTTTCAGAAGCAACACTTTCTGACATCTTCGCTGGCAAGGTTACAAAGTGGAACGATCCAGAAATCGTTGCAGACAACAACCGTTCAACAAACAGCGTTGTTTACAAGAAGAACGCAGATGGAACAGTTAAGAAAGATGCTTCAGGAGCTCCAGTAGTTCTCAAGACACTTTCAGTTGCTCGCCACTACACACTTCCAAACCAAGCAATCAAGCTAGTTGTTCGCTCTGATTCTTCAGGAACAACAAAGAACTTTGTCACACTCTTCACAAAGACAAACGCTGATGTTTGGACAAAGCCAGCAGATAAGACATTTGCAAACGTATTCCCTGGTTCAATCAACGGTGCAGGTAACGTCGGTCGTATTCAGCAATACTCAGGATCAACTGGCGTTTCAGCTGGTCTTTCAAAGACACCTTATTCAATCGGTTATGCAGAAACCTCATACGCAACCGGTTCACTTCGCACAGCATTCATTGGAAACGAAAACGGTGACTTCGCAGCACCTACAGCTGAAAACACAGCTGCATTCGTTGCTGGTGCAAAGCTTGTGAACGGCCTCTACGCTTTCGATTACAAGACAAAGACACCTGGTGCCTACCTTCTTGGAATCGTTTCATACGCACTTGTTGATTCAGCTGCTTCAGGTGATAAGGCTGCTGCAATGACTTCATTCTTGAAGTATGTAGCCTCACCAGCTTGTGCTGGATCTGCTGATGCTGCCGGCAAGGGCTTTGCTCCTGAGTCTGGCCCAGTTAAGACTTATGTTGATTCTTTGCTTGCAAAGCTTCCAACTAAGTAATTAGCAACTAGTTCAAAAAACCCGGCCGCTTGAGGGAGTGGCCGGGTTTTTTTGCGCTCAAAATTGATTTGATTTCAGAGAGTGCGCCCGGCTGGAATCGAACCAGCGACCTACCGCTTAGAAGGCGGTTGCTCTATCCGACTGAGCTACGGGCGCAAAAGTGTGCGGATTAAGTCTACCGAAGCAAGGAACGGTAGAGTCTCGCCTTATGGCTGAGTTCATTTATACGATGAAGAAGACGCGTAAAGCGCACGGCGACAAGGTAATCCTTGACGACGTAACACTGATGTTCCTACCAGGAGCAAAGATTGGTGTTGTAGGTCCAAATGGTGCTGGTAAGTCGACCGTCCTTCAAATCATGGCCGGCCTTCAACAGCCTTCCAACGGTGAGGCGTACTTAACGCCTGGGTACACAGTTGGAATCTTGCTTCAGGAGCCAAAATTGGATGAAACAAAGACCGTTCTTGAAAACGTCCAAGAAGGCGTTGCAGAAACCATCGCAATGATGAACCGATTTAATGCAATATCGGAAGAGATGGGCCAACCTGACGCCGATTACGACACATTGCTGGCCGAGATGGGAAATCTTCAAGAGCAACTTGATCACCGAAATGCTTGGGATTTGGATTCACAACTCGAGCAAGCGATGGATGCTCTACGTTGCCCGCCACCAGATGCTGATGTCAGCGTTTTGTCCGGCGGAGAAAAACGCCGCGTTGCTCTTTGCAAGCTCTTGCTTGAGGCTCCAGACCTTTTGCTTCTCGATGAACCGACTAACCACTTGGATGCAGAATCTGTTTTGTGGTTGGAACAACACTTGTCGAAATATCCAGGCACCGTTGTGGCAATTACCCACGATCGTTACTTCCTAGACAACGTCGCGGATTGGATTCTTGAACTCGACCGAGGCCGCGCATATCCGTATGAAGGTAACTACACAACATACTTGGAAACAAAGTCAGCGCGTTTGAAAATTGAAGGACAAAAAGATGCGAAGCGGGCAAAGCGATTGACTGAAGAGCTTGAATGGGTTCGCATGAACTCAAAAGGTCGCCAGGTTAAATCAAAGGCACGTCTTGCACGTTATGAAGAGATGGCATCTGAGGCCGAGAAAACTCGCAAGTTGGATTTCGAAGAAATCCAGATTCCGCCTGGGCCTCGCCTTGGAAATATTGTTGTTGAAGTTTCACATCTCAAAAAAGGTTTCGGTGATCGCCTATTGATCGACGACTTATCTTTTACTTTGCCACGAAATGGAATTGTTGGAGTTATTGGGCCAAACGGTGCCGGTAAGACCACTTTGTTTAAGACAATTCTTGGTCTAGAAGCTGCTGATGAAGGTAGCGTCAAAGTAGGCGAAACTGTGAAGATTTCTTATGTAGATCAGTCTCGCGAGGGAATTGATCCTAAGAAGTCGTTGTGGGAAGTTGTTTCAGATGGCCTTGATTACATGAAGGTCGGAAATGTTGAGATCCCATCACGTGCTTATGTTTCGACATTTGGCTTCAAAGGACCTGATCAACAAAAGGCAGCCGGCATTCTTTCTGGTGGTGAGCGAAATCGTTTGAACCTGGCCCTCACTCTTAAGATGGGTGGAAACTTGTTGCTCCTCGATGAGCCAACAAACGACCTTGATGTTGAAACACTTGGTTCTCTTGAAAATGCTTTGCTCGAGTTCCCTGGTTGCGCCGTAGTGATCTCTCACGATCGCTGGTTCCTTGACCGCGTTGCAACGCATATCTTGGCGTACGAAGGGGATTCACAGTGGTTCTGGTTTGAAGGAAACTTCGAGTCGTATGAAGCAAATAAGATTCAACGCCTTGGAGTTGATGCAGCTCGTCCACATCGTGTGACTTATAGAAAACTCACTCGTTAATGCGACACCATTCAAAGCAGATGATCCGGTGGGATGATCTCGATGCTTTTGGTCACCTCAACAACGCTGCATACCTCACCATCATTCAAGAAGCTCGCGCAGATTGGACCTGGTATTCACGCAAGCCATTAGGTCTTGAAGCAATGTTTCCATTGATGGTCGTTGCACGCGCAGAAGTTGATTACTTGGTTCCGATTTATGAAGGCAGTTTTGAGGTCGATGTTGCTATTTGGGTTTCACGAATTGGTAACTCCTCGTTTGATCTTTCTTATGAAGTTTCAAGCAGCCAAGGCATCCACTCAAAGGCCAAGACTGTGCAAGTGGCGGTGACTGAAGGAACGTACAAAGCGCGTCGAATAAACGACGACGAGAAGAGCTATCTAAACCAATACCTCGAGGAGACAAACTAATGTCATTAGCCCCACGCGCCGAACGTCCATGGTGGAGAGATGCTGTTACTTATCAAATTTATATTCGCTCTTATGCTGATTCAAATGGCGATGGCAAAGGTGACGTTGAGGGCATTCGCTCCAGACTTCCTTACTTAAAAGCTCTTGGGATAAATGCAATTTGGATTACCCCTTGGTATCCATCACCTCAAAAGGATCATGGTTACGACGTTGCCGATTACATGGATATCGAACCTGACTACGGCACATTGGAGCATGCCCAAGAACTAATTAATGAGGCGCACGGACTTGGAATCAAGTTCATCGTTGATATCGTTCCAAATCACTCATCTGATCAACATGTCTGGTTCCAGGAAGCACTTCGCTCCGCCCCGGGATCTGCCGCGCGAGATCGCTACATGTTTAGAGATGGCAAGGGTGAAAATGGCGAGCTGCCACCAAATGATTGGGAAGCAGTCTTCGGCGGGTCTGCCTGGCAACGAATTGTTGAAGCCGATGGGCAATTAGGCCAGTGGTACTTACATCTGTTTGCGGAGTCACAACCTGATTTCAATTGGGAGAACAAAGAAGTGCGCGAGCACTTTGAAGATATTTTGCGTTTCTGGCTCGATCGCGGGGTAGATGGATTCCGCATCGATGTCGCACACGGAATGGTGAAAGAGCCAGGCCTTCCAGATGTTAAAGCCGATTCAAAGATGTTGGATAAAGATGCGCGCCCATATTGGGATCAACCTGGCGTGCACGAAATTTATCGCGAATGGCGCAAGATATTTGATTCATATTCGGGTCATCGCATGGGGGTTGCAGAAGCCTGGGTTTCTGCGGAATCTCTACCTTTGTATCTTCGCCCAGACGAATTAGCGAACTCTTTCAACTTTCAATTTCTTGATTCAAAGTGGGATGCAAAGATCATCAAGAAGAACATCAAGGAGACACTCAAGAACCTTGAAGGAACAGGTGCGCCCGCATCTTGGGTTTATGAAAATCATGATGTGACGCGCAAAGTGAATCGCTTTGATCGCGGTCTACGCGGCGGTGGAGTAAGTGATCCTAAACAACGTTATGGAAACATGAAGAAGTTCTCAATTGTTCGCGGTACTCAACGTGCGGCTGCTGGCGCACTCTTGATGCTTGCACTTCCTGGTGGCGCTTATATCTATCAAGGTGAAGAACTCGGGCTCCCTGAAGTGACGGACATTCCGAAAGACCGTTTGGAAGATCCACGTTGGCGCATGAGTGGATTTAAAGATCCTGGTCGCGATGGATGCCGTGTTCCAATTCCTTGGACAGAAAATCCAGATGGTGCGTACGGTTTCTCAACGCGCCACTCATTGACAGCTCAAGAAGCATGGCTCCCACAACCAAAAGGTTGGGGAAGTTTCGCCGTAGATAAGCAAGAGCAAAATCAGAATTCAATGTTATGGCTCTATCGTAAAGCGCTAAAGATTCGCCAAAATGAAGAAGGCCTTGGTGATGGTGAACTCACCTGGATCAAGGCAGGCAAAGAAGTTGTCGCATTTTCTCGAGAAGGCAATTTCAATTGCTGGGTGAACTTTGGAAAGACAGTGAAGCTGCCAAAGGGCGCGAAAGTTATTCTCTCCTCGCAGCCACTGAAGGGTCGCAAACTTCCAAAAGATACATCAGTCTGGTTTAGAGGTTAAATGTCCCAGCAGAAGAAGAGTTTGTTGCATCCAGCTTGGTTTGCAGCTGCGGTAACCTTCTTCACGCTAGCTGCTACTGCGGGATTTAGAGCTGCACCGTCGGTTTTACTTATCCCTCTTCAAGAGGCATTCGGATGGTCGCGTGCATCTATATCAACGGCAATCAGCGTAAACATTTTGGTTTACGGACTTTTTTCACCCTTCGCTGCTGCGCTGATGGATCGATTTAGTATTCGCAAAGTCGTCCTTGTAGCTCTGACTGTCGTTGGCAGTGGAGCTTTCAGCACAATATTTATTCAATCACCCTGGCAACTAATTGCTCTTTGGGGAGTTGTTGTTGGTGCGGGTACGGGTTCTATGGCGCTTGTTTTTGCAGCGTCCGTTGCAAATCGTTGGTTTATGAAGAGCAAAGGCCTGGTACTCGGTGCACTCACCGCGGCGGGAGCGACGGGACAATTAATTTTTCTTCCCGGACTCTCCTGGCTTGCGATTCATCATGGGTGGAAATCAGTATCCATAACAGTCGCATGTGCTGCATGGATCATGGTTCCACTTATCGCTCTCTTCCTAAAAGAAAGTCCTGCCACGGCAGGAACAACGCCTTATGGCGCCCCAGATGACTACGTAGAGCCTGTACGTATAAAGCGCAATGCAGCACGTGAGGCGTTAAGTGCTTTGCGGGATGCGTCTAAGGTCCGAGATTTTTG
The DNA here is from genome assembly GCA_903898555.1 of uncultured Actinomycetes bacterium. Taxonomy (GTDB): domain Bacteria; phylum Actinomycetota; class Actinomycetes; order Nanopelagicales; family Nanopelagicaceae; genus PALSA-747. Next base: position 3,733 of record CAIUFY010000029.1, on the reverse strand, counting down.
GTATTTAGCTGGATCATTTTTTGTATGTGGCTTATCTACAAATGGATTAGTTGGAACACACTTTATTGCCGCGGCGCACGACCACGGAATGTCGCAAGTAACTGCGGGAAGTTTATTGGCACTTGTCGGAATTTTTGATGTCGCCGGAACAATGGCTTCTGGATTCTTGACCGACAAAATAGATCCTCGGAAACTTCTTTTCTTGTATTACCTCTTTCGCGGACTTTCACTCTTCCTACTTCCAGCAATTCTCTTTAAGACAGTGCATCCTTCAACTCTGGTCTTTGTAATTTTCTATGGTTTGGATTGGGTGGCTACCGTGCCGCCGACGATTGTCCTTTGTCGAACCATTCTTGGACCTGAACGCGGAACTGTAATTTATGGCTGGGTTTTTGCTTCCCATCAGCTTGGCGCATCCACTGCGGCCCTAGGTGCAGCACTCTTGCGAACAAAATTTGGAAACTATTCCATTGCGTTCTATATCTCAGGCATTTTCTGTATCGTCACATGTTACTTCGTGCTACAAATTGCCAAGGATAAAGAATTAGTTTCTCGTTAGGCGGGCAGAAATGACAGAAGAACTAAGCTTCTACGATCGCGTTGGTGGGCATCAAGTCTTTGAAAACTTGGCTTCTCATTTTTATGCGTTAATTACAGTCGATCCAATTCTGCGCCCGATGTATCCAGAAGAAGACTTAAAAGGATCAGCGCGACGACTCATGATGTTCCTTGAGCAATACTGGGGTGGACCAAAGACTTACGGCGAAGAGCGCGGCCATCCACGACTTCGTATGCGACATGCAGAATTTCACATCGATGAAGCTGCACGTGATGCATGGTTGAGATGTATGAAATCAGCAGTTGATGAGATTGAAGCGGATGCAGCTCTTAAAGAAGAGATGTGGAGTTACCTAGAGGGTGCTGCGCAGTTCTTGGTGAATCAACCAAATTAGCGTTTTGGTTGAGACCTATTACCGATTTTTAGAACTTCTCCATTTCGGATGTACCAGAGTGTTCCATCGGCAGAGCGAACGGTCGTGATTCGTAGGCCAACAGTTTCAATCGTTCCTTTAACTTCTAGAACATCAACTTCATCGCCCACGCCATATTGATCTTCAACCAACATAAATATTCCAGCGAGAATATCGCGGACGATTGTTTGCGCACCTAAACCGAGTGCCACGCCAATTACTCCAGCTGATGCAATTATCGGTCCGAGATTTAGCCCAAATTCACTGAGCAACATCGCTCCAGCAATCACCCATACAGTGCCGTTGAGTGTTGACTTGAGAATAGAGCCCAATGTTCGTGCGCGCTCTTTTTGCCGAGCAACGGTACGCATTGGTCCGGGGACAAAGTCAGCTGTTGCGATGCGATCCATGGCCCGCATCACCGCGCGCCCACCAAAGGTCTGGATGACGAAGGCAACCACGATTATGACGAGAATATGGAGAGGAGCCCCGCTAAACCAGTTGTAGGCGTCCTGGAGATGCTGATTAACCTTCACAGGAGGACTTTACTCAATCTTTACAAGTTGTTTCCAAGAAAATCCACTTAATTGGCAGGTTCATAGTGCAGTATTTGCCAATCAGCACAAGCCATGTGCTGGACACAAGGGAGTTCATTAGTGCCACAAACTTTGGTCCTGAACGCTACCTACGAGCCACTAGGTGTCGTTACAGATAGACGAGCGCTTATTCTCGTCCTTAATCAACGAGCCACGATGTTGGAGGAGTCGAACACGATTCTCCATTATGCAGGTGGCCAAGTCACCTTGCCCAATGTCATTCGATTGACAAAATTTGTTCGCATTCCTTATCGCCATGCAGTTCCACTTTCTCGTCGCGCGATTTTTGCTCGCGATGGTGGTCGGTGTGCATACTGCAGTGCCGCAGCCACATCTATCGATCACGTTATTCCACGAAGTCGAGGTGGCGGTCATAATTGGGAAAATGTGGTTTCAGCGTGCACGAAGTGCAATCACCAAAAGGCTGACCGAACACTCAAGGAAATTGGTTGGCGCTTGCGCTCGCTCCCGCGTGAACCCGTCGGTGCGGCTTGGCGAATTCTAGGAACAGGTAGAACTGACGAGCGTTGGCTTACCTACCTTAAGCCTTACGGTATCGAAGCATTTGGTAATGCTCAGGCATCTGCCTAAACTTTACCCATGTTGCATTCACTGATTTATTTCATAGGTCTTCCAATTGCCCTATTCGCGGGAATCACTGTTGTTGTTTTGTTTTCAACAACTGACCGCAAAAAGTTTAAAGTCGCTAGCGACTTAACTCGTATCGAATAATCAGCGATCAATAGCTTGAACGCGTAAAGCGCGAGCAAGCCCGTCCCGCCCTTCTTTAACTATTCTTCTTAGAGTTTCAGGAGAATCTTTACCAATCCCTGATAACCAAGCATCGGTTTTATCTACTGTCGTTTGCTTGTCGATGAAACTTGGATAAAGCCCTTCAACAATAGTTTCACTCACTTCATAGGATTGCTTGCCCCATACCTGCAGAAGAACTGCAAAATAGTCGTCGACAAACTCTTCAAGAATTTTGTGATTGCGGTATGAAACAAATCCGCTGATTTTTGCTTTGCGAATCTCAGTTGGTAGGTCTTCATTTATAACCGAATCCCAGACTTTCCTCTTCAAAGCGGCGTCAGGAAGCTCAGCTAGGCAGGCTTCGTATTTTAATTTTCCGGTGAATGTATTGTCGTTGGCGAGTTCCGTTTCGATATCGTCTTTCGCTAGCACGCTGTTTTCAACCAAGGCTTGAACAAACGTCCAGCGAAGATCAACGTCGACGACAAGGCCGTTTAGCTTGCCCGCGAGAAGATCTTGAATCTGAGAAATTTGTTCTGGAGTATCAGCTAGCGCAGTAAAAATCCTTGCGTACTGAAGTTGGGCATCGCTTCCTGGACGAGCTGCATTCATAAGCGTTCCAATGAAATCTGCGAACAAACGTCGACTTTCGGCTCGTTTGACTGGTGGCAAGTAACTTTCAATTGCCGTGTAAATCTGACCTCCCAGGATTGTCACTGTTGTGATGTCATCTTCTCCGGCAAGTCCTGCCATCGTGATTTCTAGAAAATCAGAGGCTGAAAGTTCGCCATCACGCGTCATGTCCCAAATAGCGCTCCAACAAACAGTTCGCGTTAGACCATCTTGAATCTTTCCTAAATGAGTTTTTAGGGTTGCAATTGATCGTTCGTCGAGTCGAACTTTTCCGTAGGAAAGATCGCGGTCGTTTACGAGTAGTAAATCAGCAACTTTTTCACCCGCTAATTCATCGACGTCCGATGAAGAACCTTCTAGTTCGACATTGACGCTCTTTCGCAGAACAAGGTATTCACCTTGAATGTCATAAAGTCCAACAGCAAGTCGGTGAATTCGAAGTTCATTTGAGCCGCTAGGAATTAGCGGAACTTCTTGAAGAACCTTCACCGATGTATAAATTCCATCCGACACTTCAGATTTGGATCGGAGTGTATTTACACCAGCAGTTTGTAGCCATGTTGATACCCACGGCTTAAGGTCTCGGCCGCTCTGTGTTTCAAGTTCCACTAGCAAGTCTTCTAGGGTTGTGTTCTTGAATGCGTGCTTCGCGAAATATTTTTGTAGAGCATTAATGAAGTTTTCTCGTCCTACGTAAGCAGCGAGTTGGTGGAGGACTGACGCCCCTTTTGCATACGAGATTCCATCAAAGTTTGCATTTACCGCTTCGATATCAAACAT
>CAIUFY010000028.1 GCA_903898555.1 uncultured Actinomycetes bacterium | reverse complement strand
GAACCACCAAAGTCGACCAAGATGAGACCAATAGTTCTTCACCTGAGTACAGGTCTGAACGCACGGTCACAATTTCATTCCCTGCAAGAAGTCGGGCTGATTCAATCGTGGACGAACAAATTATTTTGTCGCCAGCAATGATTGGGCGATGAATTTCAAATCGTTGATCACCGTGGACAACACGAGTCCAGTCCAAACCAGAATCTTGAAGAAGAGTTTGTGATTCAGCTAGTGAAATAGAAATCGAATACGTTGGAGGCGCTACAGAGATATTTGATTCGCCAATAGCGAGCGCAAATTCAGTAATGGATTCTTGGGAAACGCTGAATTCTGTGGCACCCACGTAGGTGCGCCCGACAACGTCGGGGTTTAGCATCTTTGTTAGCGAGTCTCGCGATGAAGTGTTGAAGACTTACAACGTGGACAGAACTTCTTCAGCTCAAGACGATCTGGGTCATTACGACGGTTCTTCTTGGTGATGTAGTTACGTTCTTTGCAGTCAACGCAGGCCATAGTGATCTTTGGGCGGACATCCGCACTCTTACTTGCCATTTGTTGAACTCCCTTTTTACTTGCCTAATGCTGATTTGCTTGAATCAAGAGCAGAAGATTACTTCACCCTCTTATTTAAAGAAAATCTGAGCGATTTTCACGCTCAGACCTTCCTGTCTTTCTAGTAGCGGAGGCGGGATTTGAACCCACGACACAGCGATTATGAGCCGCTTGCTCTACCAAGCTGAGCTACCCCGCCGAGCCCCCAATCGGAATCGAACCGATGACCTTTTCCTTACCATGGAAACACTCTACCGACTGAGCTATGGGGGCAAAATACTTGGGTGAGCGTACAACCTTGACCGTCCCCAAACGAAATCAGGCCAAATTCATGCGGAGAAGCGCGCGTAGACTGATGTCATTGTGTTCAAGTCAATATTTTCCTCAAGAAATCGACTGGCCTGGATTGGCATAGCCGTTATCTCGATCGTTGCCATTTCCATTGGTACTCGACAACTTATTTCAATTCGCGAAGAGCGTGAAGTTCTACTTCCCGCCATCCCTGCACACGCAGATATCCCTCTTCAGCCAAAACTTACATATCTAGATTCATTGAAATTACCCTTTCCTTCTGATTCGCAGGCCTTGAAGGCATCAGGTTGCAATGATTTAAGTCCCACCTGGCTTCAAAGTGAAAATGCGAAGACCGGCGTAGCGATGACGGTAAAGGATTGGCATGACTTACATCTTTTCCTTCCAACAGGAAGTGTGCTTTGGACAAGTCAAGTTTCAGCAACATGTGGTGATGTAATAAAAGTTCATGCATCGATGCTTCACGGCGCAACGAATGCGAAAGGACAGGAAATCCAAGTTTGGAGAATTGGATATTACGGGGGATCAGAAGCCCGCCAAGTTTGGGGCTCTGGTCCTCTCACTTTGAAACGCTACAACATTCCGGGTGTGCGCACTATTACTCGAATGGTCGAAACAAAATGGCCAGTTACTACTAAATTTACAATTGGCAAAGACTGGACGCCTGGGCTTTATGCGGTCGCCACAATAAATAGCACGGGTGCAATCGAAAATATGGCCCCACTAATTGTTAAGGCAGCGGTTGGATCTTCGAAACTCTTGCTCGTCCATTCAACAATCACATGGGCTGCCTACAACACTTTTGGCGGACGTTCTGCATACACAGGCCCAGTAAATGCGGCCAGAGAAAGAAGTCGTGTCGTGTCCATGGATCGACCACTTATTGGAAGCGGAATTAACCACTTTGATCGAGATGCAGTTGCGCTAGTTCAATTTCTGGAAGAAAAAGGTATCAAGGTCGACCAAATTGCAGATACCGATCTCGATAGAAACCCTACGATCCTCACTCACTACAGTGGAGTTATATTTAGTGGTCACCCCGAATACATGACGAATAGAATTTTCAAAAGTATTCTCGCCGCACGAAATAATGGAATCAACCTTGCTTTTCTTGGCTCCAATAACGCATATTGGCAGGTTCGCCTCGAGCCTTCGCCATCAGGTTCAGATCGCCACATTGCGATTTACCGAGACCCACTTACCGACCCAATTACGAGCCCAGAAAAAATTTCAATTCAATTTGATAACCCGCGAATCAACATGTTTCCTTCGCTGATAACTGGCGAAACCACTTCTGGTGTCCACGTTGTCGGAGAAATGAAAGTTGTGAATATGCCTAGTTGGCTAAATATTCCAATTACCGCAACCCTAAGCGGCTGGTCACCAAATACTGAAATTGATTCGATGGTTACTGGAAAATTGGCACCCACCAATCTTCACCTTATTTTCTCTGGCAAATTCTCACTAACCCGTCTGGCCAAGAGCACTCCTTCTAAGAATCCGAAAATTTCATCAAGAAACTATCTCGGTCAAACCATCTGGTACACAACACCATCAGGCTCTGCAGTATTTATGGCAGGGGTGAATTATTGGGCTTGCGAGTTGTCATATACATGTTATGAAGAAAACGTAAATGCTGAAACTAGAAGTACGCTTCAAAACGTTACGCAACAAGTATTGAATTTGTGGCAAACTAAGGCAATCGGACGGAGATTGCACTGATGGACTTCACTCATCTTGATTCGCTTGTAAAAGCACTAGATGTTCTTGCAACATTTGTTTTTGCATTAGTCGGGGCTCGAGTTGCTGCTGACCGAGGCCTTGATTATGGCGGCATAACATTTATTGCAGCAGTGGCTTCCACAACTGGCGGAACACTTCGAAATATTTCTCTTGGAATTAGACCGAACTGGATAACAAATCCTTGGATTCTTGGAGTCATCGTTTTTGCAGTCTTAATCACAATTATTTTGCGTACTACGAAACCAATTGGAAAGTTTCTATTGATTATGGATACTTTTGGGTTGGCTGTAGCAGCAATTTCCGGAACTCAAATAGCTCTTGCCTACAAAACAAGTTGGTATGCAGCAATTGTCTTAGGAGTAATAACGGCAGTCGCCGGTGGGCTCTTGCGAGACTTGCTCTGCCAAGTTGAACCAGTTGTGCTTCACAGGGAAACATTGGCAACTTCAGCCCTCATAGGGGCTTCGGTTTACGTCGGACTTCAACAAACGTCAATAAGTCACAACCTAACTGCGCTCATTGGTGGAGTCGCAGTGATGGCTGTGCGCGGTATTTCAATTTATTTTGACTTACACCTTCCAAAGTTAATTAATCGAGGTTTAAAAAACTTTTAGCCAACTAAGACAAGGTCTGAAAGTGGTAAGCGGGTACGAGGCGCAAGTTCGCGAGTCTTGAGTTCTTCATTAGCTAAGGAATCAGATGACGCTTGTTTTCCAATAGCCAAGATAACGATTGGTGCGATTTCTTCATCGAGATTGAATTCTTTCTTAACCGCATCGCGATCAAATCCACCTATTTGGTGAACTACATATCCGCGGTGATGTGCTTCAACAGTCAATAGTCCTGCAGAAAGTCCAGCGTCGTACATCGCAGTTGTGTGAGGCTTGCCGTCTTTAGAAGTTGTGAGGGCAGAGACAACTACAAATATTGAAGCATTGGGCGCCCACTGTTGATTAAATCCCATAAGTGTTTTTTCAAGAATTTGAAAGTGTGCATCTCCTCGACGGGCGATGATAAATCGCCATGGTTGAGCATTGTTAGCTGAAGGTGCCCAACGTGCCGCCTCAAGAAAAGCTGTCACATCACTCTCTGGAATTACTGCATCGGCATCGTATGCTCGCGGACTCCAGCGTTCTGCTAGAACGGGATGTAATTCAACTGAAGACTCGACACTCTTGCGCATATTTTTCCTATCGTCATTTATTGTTTACTTAACTTGATAAACAACGATAGTTCCAATTTTGTTCCTTAAGAATTAACCAGCGAGAAGCACGCCTACATATGTGGCTGAAATCGCAGAAAGTCCGCTTACTGCTCCCCAGAGAGCCATACCTTTTGTGCTCTTTGCTCGGGCATGCATATAGGCAGCAACACCGGAAAGTGTTACGACGGTCATTTTGATTCCTACTGCAGCGTGGTAGCTACTTGGGAGATCCTTAGGAAGGGTTGCAAGATTCCAAAAACCGGTGAGGAGCAAGAGTCCGAAAGCGGGCCATGCAATCTTATTGAACTGCTTTGCTACCAACTTTGGCAGCGCTGCATCTTTCGCCTTAAGAACTGGAACAAGCGCAGCGAAAACGAGCTGGCCTCCAACCCAAATTGTGGCGCCAATTACGTGTAGAAAAAGGCGGATACTGTCAGATGCTGTTGCGAGCTGTACGCCCATGTGGATTGTGGTCATATTCCAATGCTAGACCAAAACTTTAAATCTTCAGCAACGCCCGCGAAGTTGCGATTTCTAGAATTACCAATGCTGCAAGTCGAACTGTTCGACCATCCTCACTATCGAGCGTTGAATCGATTTCCGTTATATCTGCCATACGAACACGAGGATCAGCTGTTAAGAGTGCGACAAGCTGTCTCACTTCGTCGGCGCTTAATCCGCCGGGAGTTGCCGCTGGGCATCCTGGAGTGACGCTCCGATCACAAACATCCATATCTATATCCAGATAGATAGCGCGGTGGTTCTCCCCCGCGATAGAAATTGCAGTGGATGCAATGTCTTGAAGTGATTCACTTCGCATACGGGCTCTATCAATTACATGAATCCCATATTCTTTTACTCGATCAGCATAGAACTTAGAATTTGCGAAATCGCTAATGCCAATTTGCACAATGTGTTCACCGGGTAACCCAGCTTCCACTAATTGCCTGATTGGTGAACCGTTTGAAATTCCATCACGGACGTCATGATGTGCATCCAAGGTAATGAGACCAACTTTGTCTAATCCCCCAACTGCTTTTGCTAAGCCCATTACTCCAGAAAAGGTTATTGAGTTATCGCCGCCTATTGCAATCAAAAAATTTGTCCGAAAGAGGGCTTGTTCAATTTCATACTCTGCATTTCGTTGATTTTCCGGATCTGCGACGTCACCAAAATCTGCGCCGACCAAATGTTCTGAAAAATCAATTTGGCATGTTTGGTTCCAAGTCGAATATCTTTGAAGTGCCTTTCGTACTGCTTTCGGGGTTTTGTGGGCGCTGTTGGGTGTAATCGCACTTTCGTGGGCACAAACGCCAATTAATGCAAGGTCTACTTCACCCACTTGTTCCGCAGAAAACCATGCACTTGCCCGGGGCCAATGAGGGTCATGATGTAACGCCACCCCTAATCCCCTTTCAGTAAAGCCTGTTATTGGCTAACCTAGTGGGTCATCTTAGCCAAACCTAGTAGCAAGTAGGGAAAGAATGTCCTCAGAAGTTGTGATTGGAAGAAGCGGCCTCTCCACATTCGATGTAATTGCAATAGCCAGGCAAAAAGCACAAATCAAAATTTCTGCAGATTCTCTCGAAGCAATGCGCACATCGCGCAAAATTGTTGATGATCTTGCTGCGTCCGAAGTTCCAGCATATGGAATTTCCACGGGATTCGGTGCGCTTGCAAAAAAACATATTGATCCAGAACTTCGAGCACAACTTCAAAAATCTCTCATTCGTTCACATGCTGCTGGATCGGGTGCGCCTGTTGAGGATGAAGTAGTTCGCGCCATGATGTCGCTTCGATTGGCAACGATGTGCACGGGATTCACCGGTGTTCGCCCAATAACGGCGCAGACCTATGCGGACTTGCTCAACGCACACATCACGCCAGTTGTACGAGAATTTGGTTCACTTGGTTGCTCTGGAGACCTTGCTCCACTTTCAACATGTGCTCTTGCGCTTATGGGTGAAGGTGAGGTTCGTCGTAAAGACGGATCTGTAGTTGATGCTGCAACAGCAATGAAGGAAGCTGGAATTGAACCGATTGAACTCACGTCTAAAGAGGGTCTTGCCCTAATCAATGGAACTGACGGCATGACGGGTATGTTGGTTATGGCTCTTGATGATGCGCTTTCTCTTTTGAAAACTGTAGACATCACAGCTGCGATGAGCATCGAAGCGCTTCTAGGAACAGATAAAGTTTTTGCAGAGCACTTGCACACCATTCGGCCTCACCCAGGACAAAACGCTTCAGCAAAGAACCTGCGTGAAATTCTTGCTACCTCCCCTCTCATCAAGTCACATGCTGGAAAAGAAGATGGTCGCGTACAGGATGCATATTCACTTCGATGTGCACCTCAAGTCGCTGGAGGCGCCCGTGACACTCTGACACACGCGCTATCTGTTGCTGAACGAGAACTTCAAAGCATCATTGATAACCCGATCGTGCTCCCTGACGGCGATGTGCGAAGCAACGGAAATTTCCATGGGGCACCGATTGCGTATGTTCTAGATTTCGTGGCAATCGCCTTGGCGGACGTCGCATCCATGTCTGAAAGACGTACGGACCGCATGCTTGACGAACACAGATCTTTTGGATTACCACCATTCTTAGCCGGGAATCCTGGAGTAGATAGTGGAATGATGATTGCCCAATACACGCAGGCAGGTTTGGTTTCAGAAATGAAGAGATTAGCTGTGCCTGCATCAGTTGATTCCATTCCATCGTCAGCAATGCAAGAGGATCATGTATCGATGGGTTGGCATGCCGCAAGAAAACTTCGTAGAAGCGTGGATGCTTTAGCACGAGTAATTGGAATCGAGCTTATGGTTTCTAGCCGTGCTATTGACATGCGCGCGCCGCTTACTCCATCACCAGGTACGGGAGCTGCGATAAAGACACTTAGAACAAAAGTTGAGGGACCAGGTGCTGATCGTTGGTTGACGCCTGAAATTGAGGCGTCGTATGACTTGGTTATGTCGCGCGCAATTTTAAATTCTGTCGAAAAGGAAATAGGAGAACTCGCATGACTCTTCCAGGCGCTCGTCCAGTAAAAGCTGCACATGGAACAAAACTTTCAACACGGGGATGGCAGCAAGAAGGCGCACTTCGCATGTTGCAGAACAACTTGGATCCAGAAGTTGCTGAGCGCCCTGACGATTTGGTTGTGTATGGCGGTACAGGAAAAGCAGCGCGCGATTGGAAGTCTTTCGATGCGCTAGTTCGAACACTCACAACACTTAAAGATGATGAAACTATGTTGGTGCAATCTGGCCGACCTGTCGGAGTTTTTCGGACGCATGAATGGGCGCCACGAGTTCTGATTGCAAACTCAAATCTTGTTGGTGATTGGGCCAATTGGCCAGAATTTCGCCGCCTAGAACATCTTGGGTTAACCATGTACGGGCAAATGACTGCCGGCTCATGGATTTACATTGGAACTCAGGGAATTCTGCAAGGCACATATGAAACTTTTGCTGCAGTTGCAAACAAGAAATTTGGTGGAACGCTTGCCGGAACATTAACGCTTACTGGTG
>CAIUFY010000027.1 GCA_903898555.1 uncultured Actinomycetes bacterium | reverse complement strand
GGGCATCGTGGAGCCCATCGGTTGCAAATTATCGCGTCGTGATTTTAGAGAGCGCCGAGCGGTTAACGGATTCCGCAGCCAATGCGTTGCTCAAAGCAATAGAAGAACCAGGACTTCGGACAGTGTGGATCTTGTGCGCCCCATCGGATGTAGATGTAATTCCAACAATTCGAAGCCGCGTTCGCACCTTGTCTTTTGTCGCCCCTGCTCTTTTGTCCACGACAACATCGGCCGAGATTTTGCGATTGCCATTTGAAATCAAAGACATTGCGGGCGCATTTGCAGCTGCAGCGAAGATTGTTGAGTTAGCAAAGAGTGGCGCTGAAAGCGTTGCTGAAACGTTGAATGATGAAGAGTTGCGCAAAGCAAAAGAGGCATGGGGCCAGCAAGGAAGTAAGTTGGCGGCGGGTGGAAGTAAAGCAATCAAAGAGTTGGAGAAGGGCCAAAAGTCTCGCCAAACGCGAATGGTTCATGACACCTTGGATACGATTTTGTTAGATATCGCTGTGAAGTATCGCGACCAGTTAGTTGGAATTGGGAGTGATTCTGAGAAGGTAAAAATCATCGCCAAGATTGATGCCGTGATGAGCGCACGGGCGCGATTAGCTCGAAATGCAGCGCCACTTTTGACCATGGAAGCGCTAATGGTGGCGCTGAGATAGACCAAAAGTTTGAGGATGGGTAGAAGTAAAAATAAGGATTAAGTAACGAAATCGTTGCTATTTTCACGCTTGTATTGAGTGGTCGTAGGTGTGCATTTGGTAAGGAGCACCCCTTTCTATGGTGCAGAATTTCCCCATGCGTTTAGACCATGTCTCATATGCCACGACCCACGATCAAATTTCTGATGTCGTCCAAAGAATCGGTTCGCAAATTGGAACTGCCTTTGTAGATGGTGGCATTCACCCACGTTTTGGAACACGTAACTTCACAGCCCCACTAGTTGGCGGTCAATACATCGAAGTCGTTTGCGCGCTAGATCACCCGGCTGCAGAGCAGACACCATTTGGTAAAGCAGTATCGAAGAAAGCAGCAGAAGGCGGCGGATGGTTGTCTTGGGTTCTCTCAACAAAAGATATTTCAAAGCTTGAATCTCGTATCGGTCGTGAAGCTGTCGAAGGACATCGTCGTCGTCCAGATGGAACAGATTTGAAGTGGAAACAACTAGGAATTAAAGAGTTATTGCACAACGAGCAACTGCCATTCTTCGTGCAATGGTTGTCGACTGATCACCCATCATCAGATGGAAGTGCACGTTCACGTATTGAAAAATTAATTATCGCCGGATCGCAAGAAACGGTTGAAGAGTGGCTTGCAGGAGATATCGAAACACATCTTGGCGATATCGATATTGAATTTGTTGATCCATCAGAAAATGATGGCGAACTCGGAATTATCTCTGTAGTTCTTCAAAATCATTCTGGAGAAGTAAGCATTTCGTAAATCAAAACAATTAGTTTTTGAAACTAAAAAGCCCCTAGAGATCAACTAGGGGCTTTTTTATTTGGGGAAGCTGCTAGTTGTCTTGACCCTCATCATGACCACTAGCTGCGTTGCCTTTAACGGTTGGCGCCTTGGAAGACGTTCCGGAAGTTGTTGCTGAGCTCTGTGTAGGTGCCGATTGTTGAGAGGCAAGAACAGAGCTAGGAGAAGCTGATGAGAGACCAGGCGTAGCTTGGCTGATCTGGGAGAAGGTAGCGCCTGCGGCGATAACTAGACCGAAGGCCAAGATTGCTATGTGTCGTTTCATGTCTGTACCTTGCTTGATAGACCTTGGTGGGTATGGAGAACTACCTGTGAGTGAGCCGGGAGTTTTTGCCCGTTAGAATTACCGCAAGTTAAGCCCGCCTCAGTGGCTCAGTGGTAGAGCAGTCCACTCGTAATGGACAGGTCGCCGGTTCAATCCCGGCCTGAGGCTCCAGTTATTTTGTCGGAAAACCCTCAGCTTCCTTGACTTTGACTAGTCGTCAGGAGTTTATTGGCTACGTGAAATTTGGAACGCGGGTCTTCTAGTGAAGAGGTTTCTTTCTTCCTCGTGGGCTTTAAGGTTCGCCGTTCTTCTAGTTCTGCCTTCGTTGCAAGTCGCGCTTCCTTCGGCTCAAGCAGTCAATTTTTCTCACAGCGTCGTTAAGAAAGCCCCCACGCCATCGATCTATTCAAAGACTGGACTCGTCGAGCTCCAAATGCCAAAACCGGCTAAGGGAGCAATCTATTACGTAAATATTTATGATAAATCAGGAAAGTTGCTTGTTAAGAATTTCAAAATATCTTCAACTCAAATAACGGCAATAACTTTGCCTAAAGGTTCGGTTGCGTCTCAGGTTACCTGGACCCTTAAAACAACCGCAGGCAAGATTCTTTCGACAACGAGTTCTAAATTGTCATTGCTTCCAAGACTCGTACTTCCTAAACCAGCGGCAAAACCGACTCCGCCCGCAAAGCCGTCGCCAACCCCAACGCTTGCACCAACTCCAACTCCAACAGCCTCTCCACAACCAACTCCAAGTGTTACTCCGAGCGTTACTCCAAGCGCTACGCCAACCCCAACACCTTCAGCAGCAGAATCTGCTCCACCTCCACCATCTGGCGGCGGTGGAGGAGGCATAACTCCTCCACCTGTGAACATAACAATCACTGGGCCAGCGACAATCGTGACAGCAACAGGGTTTACTCAGCACTCAAATTATTCAGCTCATGGAGGAGCGGCACCTTATAGATATTCCCTAATTCATCATGTTCCAGCAGGATTGCATATCGCTCAACCAGCGAGTGCGACAAGCGCCAAACTGATAACAAAAGGAACTCTCAAACTCCACTTTGGAAACGCGGTTGCTACTCCACCAGATACATACACGGTCAATATTGATCCAACCACGGGCGTACTTACGATTGATTCCAGCACTGCGACAAGCCAAACTGTAGATGTAGTCGCGACTGACGCAAATGGAAATGTAAAGTCGCAAACAGTCGCAATTGTCTACGACCTAAGCGCCCCGGTGATTGATACGACAACAGCAACAATTACTATGCCGGATACAGCTACGGTCGATGTTCCATTTACGGTCACATTGCATGCAACTGATGACACCGGAATTACTTCAATCACTTTGATCGCCTGTCCAACGCTAGATACCTGTTCGCAATTGGCTGCACTGGGCTCAGCCACTCTCGTCAGCGGAACCGCCCAGGACGGATATTGGCAGGGATCATTAACTATTCCAGGGGCCTTTTCTGCAGGAAATTATCATGTGATTGCAACAGCATTTGATGGCGTATCTCGAAGTGATCAAAATGCTCCTATGGGACCTTTGGTTCTTTCTAATGCAGTCGTTGTAAGTTATTCGGGACCGATTATCGATACTTCGACAGCATCAATCACGCTGCCTACGTCTGTGGTTGCAGGCGATCCGTTTGTAGTGAAATTCCACGCGACCTCTGCATCAGGACCACGTCCTGCTGGCGGCGGCGCGGTCGAATGTTCTGTCTCTTCACCAGATGGACGAATGCTTAATATTTTCGCAACAGATGCACTTGGAACTGTTTCACTTGAATCAGGAACGGTTAATGACGGAATTTGGCGTTGCAATATTCCAGCGTGGTCAATTTACGCACCTCCCGGAAATTACAAAGTCCAGGGCTATTTTGTCGATGTAACGAATACAGGTACCGGATGGATTGATCTTGGAACATTCCCAGTAACAAACACCGGAGTCATCGATAATCTGGTTCCCGCAATAGATACAGCGACGGCGACGGTAGCGGGAGGAACATCGATCCCAGATGGCTCCACATTCACCTTTACGGTCCATGCAACGGATATGTTCTATATGTCCGCCGGGGTCACAGATACAAGAGCACCTGCAAACTCCCCTTATTACCCATCTCCAAACTTCAGGTGTTGCACAGTCAGCATGACGCTCATTTCGGGAGATAACTGGAGTGGAGTCTGGCAAGGCACAGTTACGATCAACGCGTTAACACCGCCTGGCACCTATTATCTATATGCAAGCGGAGCAAACTCTGTTGCCGTAACAACTCCATATGTAAGTGAGTTGGCAATACTGACAATTACGCCATAGCTCGTCGATTATCGCCGTTGCGTTCGCATGCCTGACCGGTTCAATTCCAACCTGAGGCTCCACCAGTCACTGCATAAAATCACTCATTTATTACGGTGATAGTAGTGAGTAGAGATTAGTTCTAATCGCAAATCTAACCTGTACTTGCATATCAACTAAAGGACCATAGCGACTAGTCTGAGGAGGTGAATACCGGAGCGCGCATTGCGTAAGTCCAACCAAGCTGAGTTTTCGAGTTGGTTGAACGAACGTCAATCTATGCTCATCCACGCTGCACGCGGAATTTGTTTTGACGTTCAGTTTGCCGAAGACGTTCTGCAAGAAGCACTTATGGATGTTTATAAGCACTGGGACAAAATACGAGATCACGAACATTTAGAGGCTTATGCAATTCGTGTGATGGTAAGTAAGCACATCGATATGCGGCGTAAGTGGATTCGAAAGCGGATGGAGAGTGAAGTAGAGCTTTCCGCTGCAGACAGCATGATGAACCTTAATGACACGAGCGACGAGATTGCTCAGCACCTGCTTGTTCAAGGAGCACTCAAAGCTCTTTCGCCTGCCCAACGCGCCGTACTTCTGTTGCACTATGAATATG
>CAIUFY010000026.1 GCA_903898555.1 uncultured Actinomycetes bacterium | reverse complement strand
ATTGCGACCCGCATCGACATCGTTTCTTGCGACAACTATAAGAGTTAATGGGGGAAAGTTACGGTTGCCGGTCAGAGTCACAACACATTCACACGTGACGTTTTCCCCAGGGACTGTACTTAGATTTGATGGAATTGTTTACCCAACTCAAGAAAAAGCAGTTGCCGCGCTTCTAGTCGAGCGCGGTGGCTTCAAAGTTATTCATGGCCCCAATCTTCTTGGGCGAATAACCTCACAGATTCGAAGTTCATTTAAGGCCCAAGTGGCCAGAATTTATGGTGATGGAGCTGCTTTGATTCCCGGGTTGGTCCTGGGCGACACTTCACTAGAAAGCCCCGCCTTTATTACGCAAATGCGTCGATCTGGTCTCACGCATTTAACAGCAGTAAGTGGTGAGAACTTCGCAATCATTTCTGCCTTCATTATGTGGGTTATGCGATGGTTTTCTCGAAAACTTCGAACCCGAATTGTCGTAACCAGTTTTGCGCTTGTAGGTTTTATATATCTTGTGAGGCCCACACCATCTGTACTGAGGGCTTCAGTGATGGCAGCAGCACTTCTATTCGCGAGAGCGCGCGGGGAGAGGTCATCTGCCCTTCCATCTTTAGGGCTTGCTATAACCCTCTTGATTTTAATTGACCCATTCCAGGCGATTGATCCGGGATTTGCTCTCTCAGTCGGAGCCACCGCAGGAATTCTTTTGCTAGTACCTGTTTTGAAACCTCACATGCCCGAACCTTTAGCAATTCCGATTGCCGCTACTCTCTTTTGTACTCCAGTTATTATTGCAATTTCAGGGCAACTTTCACTTGTATCAATTCCAGCAAACCTTTTCGCAGCGATTGCAGTTGCACCGATTACTGTCGCGGGGTTAATCGCAGCGCTTTTATCTCCTATATTTCCCGGAGTTGCATATCTGATATCCGCTTTAATTCTTCCATTTTCTCAATGGA
The DNA here is from genome assembly GCA_903898555.1 of uncultured Actinomycetes bacterium. GTDB lineage: Bacteria > Actinomycetota > Actinomycetes > Nanopelagicales > Nanopelagicaceae > PALSA-747. The sequence continues at coordinate 3,916 of CAIUFY010000026.1, read as the reverse complement.
TTGCACTCGTCGCCAGAAGTACCTCTGGATTTCCAGTGATTTCACTTCCAAAAAGTTTCCTAGGCGCGCTTGTCGCATGTCTACTTCTTGCGATTTTTTTCAAAAGGCTTTGGAAATCTGGGCTCACAATCTTGCTACTCGCGTGCACATTCTTCTTCCACCAATCTTTCAACTGGCCAGGAAGTAATTGGAGAATTGTAAATTGTGATGTCGGACAGGGTGATGCAGAAGTAATAAACCTAGGAGCCCACCAAGCCATCGTCATAGATACTGGACCAGACCCCGTTCTCATGGATACCTGCTTAAAATCCCTTCGAATCAATTCAATTCCATTATTGGTAATCACGCATAACCACGCAGACCACAGCGGTGGGTTGCAAGGAGCCATAAAGGGCCGCAACATAGGGAGGATTTGGAGAAGTGCGTTGCAAGGTGAAAACCTCTCCTTCGATGCTCCAATCGGCCACATCGATATTCGAGTCTTATGGCCGATTGATCCACATGCGACGTACGACGCCGTTCCTGGGGACGGATCTTCCATAAACAATACGAGCATTTCTCTTTTGATTAACATCGCTGGCATTAAATTCTTCACCGCAGGAGATGTCGAACCAGAAGCGCAGCAAGGCATTCTTGCAAGCGGTCTTGTTTCCTCAGTTGATGTGATGAAAGTTTCACATCATGGCTCGGCATATCAATATCTTCCACTCATAGATGCACTTCACCCAAAAGTTGCCTTCATAAGTGTGGGCAAAGAAAATCCGTACGGGCATCCGGCCTTCTCGACATTGACGGCGCTGAGAGATCGAGGGATAGCGGTCTTTCGTACCGATATAAATGGAGCCCTTGAGTTCGACTCAGACCGGTCAGTGCATACTCACAAAAAGGCTTTAATCGCTTTGGGATGAGTATTCTGCTTCTATGCGTCGCTGGTCTTATCTGCTTGTTGGAGCTCTTCTCATTTCTTCGGGAAGCGCGCAAGCTGCAGGCTTTACTCTGCCCATTAAGGCGATTACTCCTGGGGCCATCGACAATACGGTGACGCAAGAAAATATCGCCACCACCATTTGTGTGGTCGGGTATACAAAGACTGTTCGCCCACCTGTTACATATACAAATGCACTCAAATACAAGCAACTTTCTGGTTCATATAGTCGTTATGGCACCACAAATATGAAACTCTTCGAAGAGGATCATTTAATTCCTTTGGCAGTAGGAGGTTCTCCTCGGGATCCAAAGAATTTGTGGCCTGAGCCTTGGGATAACACAAGCCAGCTTGGTGCTCGCAAAAAGGATGTCCTAGAGAGCAAGATGCATCTAATGGTGTGCGCGCACAAGATTACCCTTCAGGCTGCGCAGGCCATCTTTGCAACGAATTGGTACCAGGGTTATTTGAAGTATGTAGCTGGCAAGTAAGATTCCGACATGGCTCTCACACTTATTCAAGGCGCAGAGTCGGTATTGGCAGATCGCGCAATTGCAGAGATTCTCGGCAGAGCAGCAGGCGCAGTTGTCACTCAACTAGATTGCAATGAAATTGAATTGGGCACCATCACAGATTCGCTTGCTCCTTCTCTTTTCGGAGATGCTCGCATAGTTGTAATTCGCGAAATTCAAGAATTAACACAAGACGAGTCTGAAGAGATTTCCTCTTATTTGGAGAGTTCAGATGAAGGTGTTCATCTAGTTCTTTGGCACAAAGGGGGAGTAAAGGGCAAGGCTCTACTCGAGAAAATAAAGAAAGCATCGCCAGAGATAATTTCAGCTGAGGCAATAAAGAAAGATGGCGACAAAGCAGAATTTGTGAAGAGTGAATTCACGCGCCACGGGCGAAAAGTTTCAGCTGGTGCAATACAAGCGCTCATTGATTCGCTCGGAAGTGATATGCGAGAACTTGCTGGAGCGTGTTCACAACTTTCTGCTGACGTTGAAGCCAGTAAAACTATTAGTGAAAAAGATGTTGAGAAATTCCAACAGGGACGAATTGAGACAACGGGTTATGACGTCGCAGACGCTGTACTCGAAGGAAAAGTTGAAGCGGCGCTAATCTCACTTCGACAAGCCCTCTCCACGGGCATTGATCCAATTTTGATTGTCTCGGCTCTTGCCGCATCCATTCGAACAATGGCCAAAGTCTCCTCTTTGCCTCGTAGCTCCAACTCTTACCAAGCAGCCTCTTCGCTAGGCCTGCCTCCTTGGCAGATTGATAAGGCTCGCCGCCAGCTTGCAGGTTGGACACCCACCACATTGAGTGGGGCTGTTACAGCCCTCGCCGACTGCGATTCAGATATCAAAGGGGCCTCGGCCGACCCGATCTACGCCTTAGAGCGAACAATCCTGGCTATTTCACGCTCACATTCAGCCTCAATTTGAGCACGCTCGTGCTTGACTGATAACCTACGGCGTTCAACTTTCGCAATATTCAGTTTTTAAGGGGTCTAAGTGGCAAACATCAAGTCGCAGATTAAGCGTATTCGCACTAACAACAAGGCGCAGGCGCGTAACAAGGGCGAGCGTTCTTCAATCAAGACTGCGATTCGCCATTTCCGTGACGCAATTGCAACTGGTGACACATCAAAGATCAACGTTGAACTCGTAGCGGCTTCAAAGAAGTTGGACGAAGCAGTGTCAAAGGGTGTTCTTCACTCAAACAATGCAGCGAATAAAAAGTCAGCTATGGCTAAAGCAGCCAACGCAGCTGGCAAGCGCTAAATTCTTTTCATCACCTACACAATCTTAAGTGCGATAAATGCCTGCGATTGAACTCTCGAAGGCTCCGCAGCCGTCGTTTACCGACCCTGCGCAGATTCGTAATTTTTGCATCATCGCGCATATCGATCATGGTAAATCAACGCTTGCTGACCGCATGCTTCAAATTACTGAAGTCGTCGACTCTCGAAATATGCGTGCGCAATATTTGGATCGCATGGACATCGAGCGTGAGCGCGGCATAACAATTAAGTCTCAAGCGGTTCGCCTTCCTTGGCGTTCGGCTTATGACAACCAGGAATATATCCTGAACATGATTGACACCCCAGGTCACGTCGACTTTACGTATGAGGTTTCTCGTTCGTTAGCCGCTTGCGAAGGAGCAGTCTTGTTGGTCGATTGCGCTCAAGGAATCGAAGCGCAAACTCTTGCCAATCTTTATTTGGCAATGGAAAACAACCTGACCATCATCCCTGTTTTAAACAAAATTGATTTACCTGCAGCACAACCAGAAAAATTTGCAGAAGAGCTTGCAAAATTAATTGGTTGCCAACCAGAAGATTGCCTTCGCGTTTCTGGAAAAACCGGAATGGGCGTTGAAGTTCTTCTTAATGAGATTGTGAAACAAATTCCTGCACCAGTAGGGGATCCGCAAGCTCCAGCGCGCGCTTTGATTTTCGACTCGGTTTACGATTCATATAGAGGCGTGGTTACTTACGTCCGTGTAGTGGATGGCCACCTTTCAACGCGAGATCAAATTCAAATGATGTCTACCGGTGTTCGCCATGAAATGCTTGAAGTTGGAGTGATTTCTCCAGAGCCAGTTCCAAGCAAAGGTCTTGGTGTTGGTGAAGTGGGCTATTTGATTACCGGTGTGAAGGATGTTCGACAGTCAAGAGTGGGCGACACCGTAACGAATTATCATCGACCAGCAACTCAACAACTTTCAGGTTATAAAGATCCTCGTCCAATGGTGTATTCAGGACTATTTCCACTAGAGGGATCTGATTATCCATTGCTTCGCGAAGCGCTAGATAAATTGCAGTTGAACGACGCAGCCCTTGTCTACGAGCCTGAATCTTCAGCCGCTCTTGGATTCGGATTCCGCTGTGGCTTCTTAGGGCTTTTGCATATGGAAATTGTTCGCGAACGCCTAGAGCGCGAAGCAGGACTTTCACTTATCTCAACTGCCCCATCTGTGGTGTAT
>CAIUFY010000025.1 GCA_903898555.1 uncultured Actinomycetes bacterium | reverse complement strand
GGCTTACGCGCTCGAAAGATGGATTTGCCAAAACGCATGAAGCAAGTGCGCAAGATGCTTCAGCTTGTTGATCTAGAAGAAAAATCCACACGATACCCGCATCAATTATCTGGTGGCCAGCAGCAGCGCGTTGCTCTCGCAAGAGCCCTTGCTATTGAGCCAACTGTTCTTTTGTTGGATGAGCCACTTTCCGCCCTTGATGCTCAAGTGCGCTCTCAGATAAGAGAAGAAATTCGTGCGATTCAATTGGAACTAGGCATCACCACATTGTTTGTTACTCACGATCAAGAAGAGGCGATGGCTATAGCTGATCGAGTGGGCGTAATGAATAAAGGAAAATTGGAGCAAATTGATAAACCAACAGTTCTTTACAATGAACCCGCTACTCCATTTGTTGCATCATTTGTAGGACAGGCCAATCGCCTGCCTGCCACGATTACAGGTAAGGGAAATGTCAAAGTCCTAAGGCAGAAAATTTCACTTTCGCGGCATACATCTGACCTTCGCGACGGTCTTCCCGTCGAAGCAATTATTCGTCCGGAGTCAATTATGTTGACATCCGCACAAGATGACGAAGCCACTGATGGTTTGCTGGTTTCAAAGTCATTCCTCGGACCATTCACGCGGCTTGGAGTGGCCATCGAAGGTATGCCAATCATTCATATAAATTCTCAGAGTAAAGATGTGAAGAATCTTGAAATTGGTAATCGATTATCTTTCAAAATTGTCGCTAACGAAATCATGGCTCGAAATGTCTAATTTTGATTCGCGCGTTACAAGGATCGTCCGCGGGACAGCGAGCGACAAAGGTTGGCGCAACCTTGAGTTGGGTGAAGGTGAAGCCATTGAGGGGGTTTCACCTTCAACCAGCGCAGAGTCGCTAATAAGCCTTGTCCATATTTCTGACTTACATATTTGCGATGCTCAATCGCCATCCCGACTAGAACTCTTGGATCGTCTTGCAGATCCGCACAATCCGATGTCTGAAATTGTGAAGTTGGTTGGTACATATCGACCAAATGAAATGCTCACGACACAGACGCTCGAAGCAATGGTTCAAACAATTAATCGAATTGATCGTGGCGTTGTGACAGATCGGCCAATTGATGCGGTCGTTATTACGGGCGACGTAACAGATAACGCACAAGGAAATGAATTGGATTGGTATTTCACTCTTATGGATGGGGGTGAACTGCTTCCTGACAGCGGTGATGCGTCCAAGTGGGAAGGCTTGTCCTCAAACGATCCTGCAACATACGACACCTCATACTGGAACCCTGATGGAACTCCTCAAGGTTGCGAGGATGATTTCCCACGTTCTCTTTACGGATTTCCAACCGTGCCCGGATTGCACGACGCAGTGCGCAAAAGTTTCATGGCAACAGGGCTTCGCCATAGGTGGCTTGCCACGCACGGAAACCATGACGCTCTTATCCAAGGAACTTTGCCGGGCGATGAATTTGTACGGGAACACACAATTGGATCCAAGAAGCAGATTGCGCTTGCCGCCGACACCGACTTGTCAGAACTATTTTCAAACTTCAATCAAGTAGGTCCTGCAACCTATCCAGATCCTCATGGCGCAGAATTCCGAGAAATAACTCCTGATCCACGTCGCAGAATAAATGAAGCAGAATCCTGGGCAAAGGTTCATCAAATTTGTAGCCATGATCATGGACTTAATCAAGAAAATTCACTTCGCGGAACAAAGTATTGGTACCGAGATATTAACGGCATTCGCTTAATTTCTTTAGACACTGTAAATCATCACGGCGGTTGGCAAGGTTCACTCGATGAAGCTCAATTTAATTGGCTCAAAAAAGTTCTTAGCGATTCAGAGCCGAATTACTTCGTGATTCTCTCGCATCACCCTTCTTCAACTTTGTTTAATCTTTATCAACCCGAAGGCGCCGATCGTAGGGTTGGAGAAACCGAAGTTGTTGAATTGTTGATGAGCGAACCTCGAGTCATACTCTGGCTTGCGGGGCATAATCATCAACACAAGATTGAACGCTATGGCGACGAGTTCTCTGGATTTTGGCATATTCAAACAGCTTCAAATATTGACTGGCCACAGCAAGGCCGAATCGTCGAAATCCTGCAGGATGGAGAAAAAGTTGTTATTGCGACATCAGTCTTTGATCACCAAAGTCCCGTATCTCTTGACGATGCAACAAGCAATCTCGATAGCCCAGTCAATCTTGCCGGACTGTCTAGAGTGCTTGCAGCCAACGACTGGCAGCGCCGCAGCGGTGAATTCGACATTGAAAATTTAGCTGGCGAGAAATCTGACAGAAACCGTTTCCTCTGGTTGTAGTTAGTGATACAACTGGTTTGTGAGTAACAACCAGGAATTTGACGTTGTCATTATCGGTTCCGGATTCGGTGGTTCTGTCGCTGCTCTACGCTTGAGCGAAAAAGGCTACAAAGTCGCTGTTATTGAGGCTGGCCGCCGGTTTACAGAAGAGGATTTCCCCAAGACTTCTTGGCGCCTGAGGCGCTTTCTCTTTGCTCCCCGTCTAGGGTTAAACGGTATTCAGCGAATTCATGCACTTCCGAATGTGTTGGTATTGGCTGGCGCTGGCGTCGGTGGAGGTTCTCTTGTTTACGCAAATACTTTGTATACCCCACCAGACACTTACTTTAATGATGAACAATGGCGACACATCACCGATTGGAAATCTGAACTTTCCCCTTGGTATGACCAAGCCCATCGCATGCTTGGAGTCGTAAAGAATCCACACATGACACCATCGGATGTTGCGATGAGGGAAGTTGCAGACGAAATGGGGGTAGGCCACACCTTCACATTGGCACCACTCGGCATCTATTTTGGAGATGGTTCGGGCGTTAAAAAAGATGATCCTTTTTTTGGTGGAGTTGGACCTGTCCGCGAAGGTTGTCATCAATGCGGTGGTTGCATGACCGGATGTCGTTATAACGCGAAGAACACATTGCCGAAGAATTATCTTGGATTGGCAGAAGGTATTGGAGCCACAGTAATTCCAGAAACCACCGTCACTTCTATTGAGGAAGTGGGTGGAGAGTGGACCGTGAAGGTGCGTAAGATCAATTCATGGACTGGAAGAACAAAGTCCTTTACCGCAAAACAAGTCATCGTTGCAGCTGGAACATATAACACTCAAAAATTACTTCACCGAATGAAAGATGATAAAAAGTTACCAATGCTTTCAGATTTCCTGGGAAAGTTGTCTCGCACAAATAGCGAAGCCCTGACAGGTGCTCTAATGCCAAAGACATCAATTGATTATTCAGTTGGCGCGGCGATTACATCATCCTTCTACCCAGATGAAAATACGCATGTGGAGCCAGTTCGTTACGGCAAGGGAAGCAATTCAATGGGAATGCTGCAGACCATCATGACCGATGGCACAAAGCTTTCTACACGACACAAGCAATGGTGGAAGACAGTATTGCGCCACCCTAAAATGCTTTACCGAATTTTGAACGTTAGATCGTGGAGTGAGCGAACAGTTATTGCTCTGGTGATGCAAAATGTTCATTCATCGATCACAGTAAAAGGTAAGAAAGACTTCTTAGGATCGTGGAAATTAACATCGGAAAATGATTCTGAACACCCAAATGCAACATATATCCCAGCTGCAAATGAAGTTGTTCGACGCATTGCGAAAAACCGAGGTGGCATTCCTGGTGGAAATATTGGTGATTTGCTGAACGCACCGTTTACGGCACATTTTGTGGGTGGCTGTGTAATTGGAGATTCAGAGAAATCTGGCGTTATCGATCCTTATCACCGAGTTTGGAACTATCCGACGCTTCACATTGTTGATGGCTCGAGTGTCACTGCAAATCTGGGCGTTAATCCTTCGCTGACAATTACGGCACAGGCAGAAAGAGCGATGAGTCTTTGGCCAAATAAAGGCGAGATTGACCCAAGACCAAAGCAAGGTGAGGCATACGAGCGTTGTACACAGGTCTTTCCACACGCCCCAGCAGTACCTCCTCACGCTCACGGGCGGCTTTCCCTCGCTAAATAGGGGTGAGAAACTCGGGTTATAGAAATCTCACCCTCACCCCTGCGACTATTCGCAGGTGAGAAGAGGAGAGGTGGCCGAAATAAATAAATTCTTGCCTGTTTTTGATGGGGTCTCCATGGCGCGAATTACACCGCCTGCACCAGCGCAGAATTTCATTTTCCGCTCCTCACTTGTCGAACGAATAAACCAGCCGGCGCCACACGCCACTCTTCTGGTCGCACCAAGCGGATATGGGAAAACCTCCCTAGCTATTCAAGCCGTTCAAAGTACCGACGACCTCGTAGTGTTTTATGAAATCGAAGAACTAGATACGGTTCTATCTACCTGCAAGAACGTTACCTCCGCATTGAGATTGCAAATCCCAAATTTCGCTCCTTGGGCAGAAGATCTCTTTAAGAATGAGTTTAATGGCGTTGCGTGGGTAACCCGCCTTCTCAATGATATTTCTAAATTGCCGAAAACCATATTCTTCATTTGGGATGGGGCGCAGAATTACAGCGATGCGCACTTGGGAATGTTACAAACTTTCATCAACTCTATGCCTAAAAATGTACGCATTCTAACTTTAAGGAATTTGCCTCCTAAAGTTTCTTATGCAAAGTCTGCAAGTCAAGGAAATCTTGATTATATCTCTGCACAAGAACTGAAATTTTCTGAATTAGAAATTAAAGTGATTGCAGATCAAAACGGATTGGATTATTCAAATGCTGAAATCAAATCAGCATTTGATTCCGCGCAAGGTTGGCCGGCAGGTGTTCAGCTTCTTGCAAAATCACTTTCCAGAAATGGGAATCTAGAATCGGTCGGCAATCTAGATGGAAAAACTTTAGTAAAACATACACTTGATGACCTGCAAGTAAATGACTTGATTTTTTTGGAATCCATTTCACTCTTAGAAAATGTAACATCTGATGAGGCAGTCAACCTGAGTCAAAATACTGATGCTGAAACTATCCTTAAGCATTTGAGCGAAGACGGTATATATATCGCCACAAGTAAATCCACTCCTATAGTTTTCACAATCAATCCGTTGATTCGAGAAGAACTTGCATCGAGAGTTCTCTTAAACAGTAAGAAAACAGCAGATATAGGCTACCGGTCGGTTGAAGTAGCAATAAATGCTGAGAGGAATCTAGCTGCAATTCGGATTCTGATGCTTCTTGGAGAGTACAAGCGCGCAGATGAACTTGCTGCAGAAAATATTTATCAGATGCTGATGGAAGGAAAATCAGAGTTACTCGAAATATGGATTTCAAAGATCGAAGACGATTCCGAAGAAGCAAACTTTGCAAAAACCATTCTTGGTATTTATGCCAAGCTTGTAATTGGTAATGCAGACGCTGCAAACTCCATGCTTGTAGAGATACGAAACAATCCTCAAATGGCCCCCTTTCTCATGTCACATCAAGATGAAATTAATTTTGTGAAGTCGCGGCTTTCATTTAAACAATGCAAGTATGAGGAATGTGTAAATATTTCAGTTGATGCCGACGGTTCCTCGCTCTTCAATCACACCGGTCTTCCTTCGCGCTTGGCAAGAGGGTTAATGCCAGGTTTGGAGTCCGCTTTCATTCTCCACGACTCCGAAAATTTCAATTTAATCTACAATAAAATTTCCACGTCTTCTGAAGATCGGGCGCCACACTTCTCAAAAATGATATTGCCTCAATGTGAAGCGATGAAGGCTTTTCTCGATGGCCGTTATAAGACTGCGCTGGATTATGCAAACCTTGCGATGTATTCAGCTGAAAAACTTAAAATTTCGGGGATGTATACACCATTTCCAGCAGCGTACATTGCGGCCGATGTTTACTTAGAGTTTGGTGACGAGGCAAAATCACTCGAAGTCGTAGATAAGTACCTTCCTGCAGCAATAAAGTTTGGGCAGTGGCCGTGGGTGGTCGCTCTACTTGTAAAGCGGGCACATGTTCTTCTTCAGCAAGGCCTTGTGGTTGCAGCTCTTAATGAATTGCGAGATGCAAGAGGATATGTAAGTACAAGCGTATCTGGGCGGTATGCAACTTACTTAGTTGACTCATGTGAAATTCTTATCTGTATATTTCGCGGTGAACACGAAAGAATTGTTGAGTTGATGCACCGGTTACCGGCTAATCCATTAACCAAGTCCTTGCAATCAATTATGGAAATTAAGCGAAATCCCTCCGATGTAATTCGCTTGGTCAATTCTTTACCTGAAGAAACGCAGCACGAGCAATTCCTAAAAAATGCCCTGCTTGCTGAGGCGCATATTTCAAGTCGACCGGTAGCCATGAAGCACCTTGAAGCAGCCATTCAGATTGCTATAGCAAATGGATATTTCCGAGCTTTTCTAAATATGTCCTCGGACGTGAAAACCCTTATTCTGGAACTTGCAGGGGAAAAACCAACTTTCTACATGGAACGCCTTGTGATTGCGATACGTATCCAGATGCAAATGGGTGCTGGCGAAGCAGGCTCGGAAAATCATTCTCTAACAAAGCGCGAGCTAGACATACTTCGTCGCCTGGATACGGGTCTTCCAATAACCCAAATCGCAGCTTCGCTACACATTTCCAACAACACAATAAAAACTCACTTAAAGAATGTTTACAGAAAGATGAATGTTGAGTCTCGTGACGAAGCGGTTTCTAGAGGAAAAGAGCTGCTTCTTCTTTAGAGCGAATCCATAATATGTCGGTTTCCTCGATCGAATGTGAGGTAATTCCACATCCAGTCGGCAATTGTTCCGATGCGATTGCGTCCGCCTAATAGATAAACCACGTGTAGGAAGAGCCATGCAAACCACGCAAGTGGACCCTTCATTTTAAATTTCTTAACTTGGACTACTGCCTTGTGGCGACCGATGGTTGCCATAGATCCCTTGTCTTTGTATTTAAATTCCTTAAGCGCCTCGCCTTTTTTCAATCGGCGTAATTGCTCCGCTAAGAAACGGCCTTGCTGCATTGCGGTGGGCGCAACCATTGGCAGCGGACGTCCATTTGCACCAATGACTCCGGCGTTATCGCCAATTGCCCAAATATGCGGGTAATGAGTTACTTGAAGAGTCTTGTCGGTCTTAATTCGACTTCCGGCAAGTGGAAGGTTGAGGTCGGCTAACGCATCGACGCCTTTAACTCCGGCCGCCCAAACAGTAATTTCAGAAGGAATAGAAGTTCCATCCACAAAGTGAAGTTGGCGATGAGCAACTTCCTTAACTTGCGTATTTAAAAGTACTTTAACGCCTAGAGACTCAAGATCTTTCTTCGTGCGCTCCGATAGATCTTCATCGAACATTGGAAGAAGTCGCGGACCGGCCTCAACTAGATAAATATCAATGTGCCTAGACGCATTGAAGTTGTCACTCTTTAAGGGACCTTTAACTAATTCAGCAAGCGCGCCAGACATTTCAACACCAGTAGGTCCGCCGCCGACAAGAACTACGGATAAACGAGTGTTATCTTCAAAGCGGCAAAGATCTTCAAAACGTCT
>CAIUFY010000024.1 GCA_903898555.1 uncultured Actinomycetes bacterium | reverse complement strand
CGTGACATGTTTTCCCTCCCTAGAGAGGTTGGCCGAGTTGGGCCATGCGTATCCTTGGGTATGGGGCTGTGAGTATCAAGCGGAAACAGCCGGATTCGGTGATTGTTATCAAACTGTGACAATCGGCTTTCATGTAAACACTAAAATGAATGCATGAGCGTCTTACTGGTGGGTAGTTTGAATATCGATTTGGTTTCACGTGTTGAGACGATGGCAAAGCCCGGAGAAACCATTATGGGCCACGACTTTCACACCTTTCCTGGGGGCAAAGGACTCAACCAAGCAGTCGCTGCAGCTCGAGCTGGCGGTGAAGTAACGATGGTTGGCGTCTTAGGAAGCGACTCGAATTCACAAATTATTCGTTCATTGATGAGAAGTGAAAATATTAACCAGTCATTTGTAAGCGAAGTCGAAGGCGTTTGTGGAACAGCAATAATTGAAGTTGATGCATCTGGTCAAAACAGAATCATTGTGATCGCAGGAGCGAACAAGGAGTTAAAAGCAACGAGCGTAAGTTCTGAAGTCTTCGATTCAATTGCAGAAAAAAGAATTTTGCTCGCTCAGTTAGAAAGTCCAATCGAAGAACTTGAACAAATTTTTGAAAAAGCCAAGAAAGAGGGATTCTTTACAATCTTAAATCCTGCGCCTGCGGCCAAACTTTCTAAGCGCTTTGTTGAACAAATAGATTTGCTTATTCCCAATCAATTCGAAGCAGAAACGCTGACGGGAATCCCCGTTACGGGTGAGCCTTCTGCGATTGAAGCTGGCAAGAAACTCTTGGAATTAGGGGTTGGGGCCGTGCTTATTACCCTGGGAGAAAATGGGTGCCTGCTCGTAACATCACAAGGCAATCACCACTATCCATCTTTTAAAGTTTCTCCAGTTGATACGACAGCTGCGGGTGATGCATTCTGTGGTGCGCTCGCAACTAGTTTGAGTAACGGCTTTTCTTTGGAGAAGGCAATTCCATTTGCATCGGCTGCCGGCGCTCTGGCAACGACAAAGACTGGCGCAACACCTTCCTTGCCTACAGTCGAAGAGATATCATTACTACTTAGTTCGCAGAAAGGCTAAGGAATGCTAAAAACCGGAGTTATAAACGATCAACTAGCTTCAGTCTTAGCCAAGTTTCGCCACGTGAACACACTGGCAATTGTTGATGGCCCCTTCCCAAGCTATCTGGGAGTTGAGTTAGTGGATCTTGCTTTGGTGAAAGGGTTTCCAACGATTCCTCAGATTCTCGACGCGATATTGCCTCTCTTGGATGTGACCGGCCTATATCTAGCCAATGAATTTTCCGAGAAAGTGGATGCAAAAATTGTCGCCGACTACAAGAGTCATTTCGCAGGGACTCCCGAGATTCTCATTCCACACGAAGAATTTAAGGTCAAAGTCGGTCAGTCTCTGGCAATTATTCACACTGGAGACGCTGTGCCTTACAGCAGCGTGATTTTGAAATCTGGGTGAAATTGACTCCTTATTTCGATGTAAACTTCATCTGCAACTCGGAGACGTCGCATAGCCCGGTCGAGTGCGCCTCACTGCTAACGAGGTAAGGTTTAATCGCCTTCAAGAGTTCAAATCTCTTCGTCTCCGCTCATGATCAATTAATTAATTGTGCTTCTTGGGCGCAATCGGCTTCACTGGAGCAACCGGTGCAATTGGCTTAACCGGCGCAATCGGCTTCACTGGAGCAACCGGTGCAATCGGCTTAACAGGAGCAGCTCCAAGTGTTGAGACCGCATTCTTATATGTGTTATTCGCTAATGAGGTTGCGCTTGTAAAAGCGGTCAACGCTGCATTTAGCGCATCATTTGTTGCGGTGCCAGTTGTGGCTGTTAAGAACGCTGCATCGGCTGTTGCAATCGCACTTGCGCGGGCGGACTTAAAAGGCGCAAGTTTTGCTTGATAAGCGGCGTTAGCAGTTTGATATGTTGAAAGCGTGGCCTGCCATGCGGTCTGGTAATTCTTGAGCGTCGCATTCCAGTCCGTGTTGTATTTGTTCATTAGGGCTCGGTAATTAATATCGTTGGTAAGTACAGTTACCTTGTATTGCGCAAAGGCAATTTTGTATTGCGCCAGCGCTACTTTGTAGGCAGCAAGTTGGGCTTGATACTGAGTTTGATTAGTAGAAGTGACCGTTGATGTCTCCGAATCGGCAAGCGCCGATACTGTAGAACCAATCATTAATCCAGAAGCTAGTAGAGCTGTTGCAAAAAGTTTCTTAGAACTCATTTTCGTACTCCCTAGAGGATCGGGCGAGGTTGCCCTACAACGCATGATTGACCTCCACTATGTGGATTCTTTGAGAATAATCACTGGGTAACCTGTGATTATCGCTGTAAACTAAGAAAATAGGCGCACCTACCTGAATCGGAGCACTCGTGGAAAATATCGAAGCATTTAACAATCATCTTCCTGTAAAGGTTCGCTTCGGAGAAGGCCGAGCCCTTGCCCTAGCTGAGGTAGTTGCCGAATGTGGCGCCAGCAAGGTCTTGTTGATGGTTGATGAAGGGATTGAGAAGTTCAATCCAGCCGCGAAAGCTTGCATGGATAAATTACTTTCAACCTCCGGTATTACTGTTACAACTTTTGAAAAACCAGCCGGAGAACCAACAATAGATATGGTCGATGACGCAACTCGCGCGCTCGTTGCAAGTGGTGCTGAAGCGATTGTTGCCCTTGGCGGGGGTTCTGTCATTGACACAGCAAAAGCCGCTCGCCTATGTGCTCAACTCGGCCTAACTTTCCGCGAATTTCTTTCTCGTAAACCTGAATATCCCGTGCCAACTGTTGCGCTGATTGCAATGCCAACATCAGCAGGAACCGGTTCTGAAGTTTCGGGTGGTTCTGTTATTTCAGATCCTGCCGCTGGTCGCAAGTCAGGTATTGCTAACGGCAACCTACGCGCGCAGTTTGCAATTGTGGATCCCGTACTCACATATTCAATGCCACCTTCAATGACAGCAAACACTGGAATCGATGCGCTCGCTCAAGCAATTGCAGGAATTATTGCCAAGTGCAGCACACCCATTGGCGATGCAATTGGTTATGAAGCTATCCGAATGATGACGCCAGCACTTGTCGGCGCATACAAGAATGGCGATGATAAAGCTGCACGTTCAGGCATGGCAGCAGGTTCCATGATGGCTGGTTTAACTATGAATATTTCTGATTGCACAGCAGAACATTCGCTCGGTCAAGCAATTGGCGGACTAAAACATGTGCCACACGGCCTCACAATCGGACTAGTTCTTGTTGAGACACTTACACGTGAAGCACGCGTTGTTCCGGCGAAGATGGAACGAGTTGCTGACGCAATGGGAGCTCCTGAAGATGGCAGCAAAGATGGATCTCGCGCAGTGAAAGCTGTTCGAAAAATTCTCGCAGACCTGAATTTTCCAGTTCTATCTAGCCTCGGATTTGTAGAAGCGGATATTGATAATTTGGCTGATATTGCGCTAGAGGATTACTTCATTACACAAGCCCCAACTCCTTGGAGTAAGGCTGAAGTTGTTGAGGCGTTCATGTCAGCTCTTAAATTAGAAGAACGAGTTGGGTAATAATAAATATTGAGTAGATTTAAGAACGCTCATCCAGACCGTTACAAGTGGATTGTTTTAACTAACACCACTCTAGGAACGCTGATGGCGATGATTAATTCGTCAATTATTTTGATTTCTCTTCCAGGGATCTTTAAAGGTATAGGAATCAACCCGCTTTCTCCAGGCAATATTGGCTACCTACTTTGGTCGCTTATGGGCTACATGTTGGTCACAGCAGTCTTTGTTGTAAGCCTGGGCAAGCTTGGAGATATTCGCGGTCGAGTGAGAATCTACAATTTAGGGTTTGCAGTATTTACCGCGGCTTCAATAATTCTTGCCATCAATCCATTTCATGATGGAAAAGGCGCAATGTGGTTAGTCGGTTGGCGTTTAGTACAAGGCATAGGCGGCGCGATGCTTATGGCGAATTCAAGCGCGATTATTGTTGATGCCTTTCCCGCAACTCAAAGAGGGATGGCCATCGGTATTAACCAAGTCGCTGCGATTGCCGGCTCCTTTGTCGGATTAATTCTTGGCGGAGCGCT
>CAIUFY010000023.1 GCA_903898555.1 uncultured Actinomycetes bacterium | reverse complement strand
TGGCTGAGACAGGCACTCCGTATCTCAAACTTGAAGATCCCCCAACCGCATCGAAAATATCTGCATTGCTCAAGATCGCCCCGGAAACACGTATCTTTGGCGGGCTAGGTGGGGTGGCTGCCTATTACGAGATGTCCCGCGGCGCCGTAGGAACCATGACTGGTTTTACCTACCCTGAAATTTTATCTGCCATCAGAGTGGATATAGAGAATAAAAAGAAAGAGTCAGCCCTCAAGACATACTCGAACTACCTTCCACTTATTCTTTTTGAAGCGCAGTTAGTAATAGGCCTAGGCATCCGAAAGGAACTCTTGAAGCGACGTGGGGTAATTAAATCAGGGGTGACTCGAATCGGAACTAAGCAACCTGCCCCCCAAGTTCTCGCTGAACTCGATGATGTCCTGAAGGTCGTAGGTATCACCCCATCTTCCTCACCATTTGTGGTGAACAAATGAAGCAAATAAATTCACGTCATGGCGCTCTGGTCGCCGGGCTGATGGACTGGGGAATTCAAGATTTTATATATGTGCCCTCCTCTCATGCCGCACCAATAATTAGGTCCCTCGAGTCACAAGGTGTTCGAGCGGTCATGGCCAATCGCGAAGAAGAAGCTGTGGGCATAGCGGGCGGACTTTCATTGGCCGGTCGCAAAGTCGCAATTGTGATGCAAGACAATGGTTTCGGAAATGCTCTAACCGCGCTGGCAACTTTCGCAATTCAATACCACTTGGCAATACCAATTTTTGCAAATACAAGAGGCGGCTTGGGTGAATACAACTCCATGATCAATTCGATCTCGGAGTCTGTCCCTTCAATTCTGGAAAGGATTGGAGTGAAGGTTATTGAACTGGGAATAAGCGATTCTGTCGAAGTTTGGCGAAGTAGTACTAAGGCGGTAGCCCAACTTGCGAAAATTCAACACCGTCCTAATGTCACACTTTTCGAAGCGCTGCACCCTTCTTTGGAGGAAGTTGAATGAAGAGAATTGATGCGCTCAAAATAATTGACACCTTCTTTGCGGCAAATCCATTGGTAATTACCTGTGGTGCGACTGCACGTGAGATGGCATCATTTTCCCGGCGCGATTTGCACTTACCACTTCTAGACTCAATGGGCTTAACTTCGGCAATCGGATTGGGAGTCGCTCTGGGCACAAACGACCGTGTGGGAGTCATAGACGGTGATGGGTCGCTTTTAATGGGATTTAGCATTCTGCCCACCCTGGCCGCCTACCCTGCAACCAACCTCACCATCGTCGTGTTAGATAACGGGCAGCATGCCTCCGCTGACCAAGTTCCATCACAAGCAGCAACTATTGAACTTTCGGGTGCAGCAGAAGGATTAGGGTTAAACACCATCCGATGCAATGATGCCCCAACTTTAGATGCCGCACTCGCTCATTCGAAAAGCGAGAACAGATTTGCCATGATTTTTGTAAAGATTGAACCAGGCAATAGCCCGGATATCCCGCTGTTGTTGGCAGATCCCGCAGTCTTGGCGCAAAGGTTCGCCAGCGCCATAGGGTCTTCGTCTCAGCGTTAAGGTGAATTTATCTGCTGAAAAGAAACGCATTTCCAAGATCCGTCCACTAGCGCTACCGGTTTATATACCAAATTTACTTTTCTCAATTGGACAAGGTGCGATCGTTCCTATCTTGGCCGTTTACGCTCACCATTTAGGTGGTTCTGCCACTATCGCAGGAATTGTTGTCGCTGCTAATGGATTTGGTCCTGTAATTTTCGACTTACCGTCCGGTTGGATTATTGCACGATTTGGTGAAGAGAAGGCTGGATACTTCTCGGCTATTCTCATTACCTTAGGGTTATTAGGTGCCATTCTCATTCATTCCACGTTCGCGTTGATCGCGTCAGTCTTTTTGGCATCGTGCGGCTGGTCGGTTTGGATTCTTGTTCGGTTAACTCACCTGTCGCGTGTCGTCCACATCGACATAAGAGGGCGAGCACTCTCACTCTTGGGTGGCATCAGTCGT
>CAIUFY010000022.1 GCA_903898555.1 uncultured Actinomycetes bacterium | reverse complement strand
GTTGGTCAGTCTCAAGCCGTATCTTGGAAAGATTCCAACTGATGCGCTGGCCGCAGATGGAACTATGCAACTTTGGACAGATCTCCACGAAGCCGATGCCATGTTTATGGCTCTTTTCCAGAGAAGTTCAACTGCAAAGGTTTAATCTACCCTCATGAGTAATGTGCGCATCTGTCCAAGTATTCTAAATGCAGACCGAACCAATCTTCCTAGCGAAATTCTGAAGATTGCTGAAACGGCAGATTTCCTCCATCTAGATGTAATGGATGGGATTTTCGTTCCGGCTACAACTTTTACGTTCGAGGAAGCTCGGGGGATTATTGCGAACTCGACAATTCCAGTGGATTCTCATCTGATGATTACAAACCCAGATGAGGTAGCAAAAGAATATGCTCTGGCGGGAAGCAATAGTGTGACTTTTCATTTGGAAGCGAGTAAGGATCCGCGCTCAACATTGCGTGCAATCAAGGGCTCGGGTGCAAGGGCAGCGCTGGCCATAAAGCCGACTACGCCCGTTGAGTCGGTCTTTGATTTTCTAGATGATTTAGATATGTTGCTTGTTATGACTGTTGAACCTGGCGCAGGCGGACAATCATTTATGGCGGAAATGCTTCCCAAAGTGAAGACCTTGCGCAAGATTTTTTCCGAAAGGAATTCACCTACGTGGATTCAGGTTGATGGTGGTATTAGTTTGGCCACAATCCAAATGGCGGCCAGCGCTGGTGCCGACACATTCGTTGCGGGTAGCGCGGTATATCAAGCGAAGAATCCTGGGGAGATGGTTGAAGAGCTAAGAAAACTGGCCGATTTTGCTCTCGAGGCGTAACTAATCGGTAACAAAAATCTGTGAGAGGATGGACCTAGTTCCGGGGGTCGGTGAAATTCCGAACCGGCGGTTAAAGTCCGCGACCCGCACTGAAGAGTTAATCCTCTTTTGGGCGGTTGACTTGGTGAAATTCCAAGACCGACAGTTACAGTCTGGATAAAGGAGCTAAAAGCAACACAGCAGAACTCTGTCTGTGTGGCTTTACTAACCCTTGGAACCGCATTGAATATAAATGTCGATCTAACAAGGGAGTAAGAGTGTCAATTCTTAAATGGCTTTTCGAAGCTAACCTTCATTTTGGCAGCAAATCAATTGCGGTTCGCGAAATCATTGGTGGTGTCCTCGGTTTAACGAGCGCTGTCCTTGGTATGCGTCGCAAAGTTGCTGCTTGGCCCATCGGAATATTGGGCGATGGTTTGCTTTTCACCGTTTTCCTAGGAGCGGTCTTCTCGTTCGGAGATAAGACGCAACACGCGAATTTCTACGGACAAGCAGGGCGCAATCTACTTTTGATTATCGTGAGTGTTTACGGATGGATCAAGTGGGCACAACATAGGAAGTCCAATCGCGAAGCACCAGTTGTCGAGCCGCGCTGGACAACAACTAAAGAGAAGGCCTATCTCGTACCTGCAATAATCGCGTTTTTCGTTGTAGCTTCCAGAATTTTCGTGGGACTAGGCGAGAGCGGAACGTGGCTTTTGGTTGATACGTGGATATTCACTGGGACGGCACTTGCTACATACGGAATGAGCCGTGGGTATGTCGAGTTTTGGTTGGTGTGGGTGGCTGTCGATTTCGTGGGAGTTCCTTTTGCCTTCAAGAACGGTTATTACCCAACAGGCACGTTATATGCAATCTATCTACCATTCGTTATTTGGGGCTTCATCTCATGGCTGAAGATTTCAAAGAATGAAAAGCGAACGGTTGTAGAAGTCCTGTAAAGTACTTGCATGAAGTCATTCGAAGTCCTCTGGTCAGAGTTAAATGAGATAGCCAAAACTCGACCAGAGGGCTCCGGAACAGTCTCAGCACTCGATGCTGGAGTCCATGCAATGGGCAAGAAGATTATCGAAGAAGCCGGAGAGGTTTGGTTAGCAGCCGAGCATGAGTCCAACGAAGCGTTAGCACTTGAAATCAGTCAGCTTCTCTACCGCTTGCAAGTTTTAATGATTGCCCGAGGCATCTCAATTGAAGATGTTTACAAAGAGTTATAAGGAGCGCAATGATTAAAGTTGCAGTGCCAAATAAGGGTTCTTTGTCGGAGAGCGCCGGTCTTGTACTTAAGGAAGCCGGTTACCGTCAACGCACTGATCCTCGGGACCTAACTCTCTACGATCCTGAAAACGATATCGAGTTCTACTATCTTCGCCCACGAGATATAGCCGTTTATGTCGGCTCGGGGGAGCTTGATGTTGGAATTACTGGTCGCGATCTCCTAGTCGATAGCGGCGTTGCCGCAAATGAGATTTTAGCTTTAGATTTTGGACGAAGCACATTCAGATTTGCCGCAAAAGAAGAGACTGCACTGGCTGGTAAGAGAATCGCAACAGCCTATCCAGGGCTACTTCAGAAGTACTTGGATATCGCAGGAATTACCGCAACGGTTGTTCGTCTTGACGGGGCAGTTGAATCCTCCGTGCGTCTTGGGGTTGCAGATGTAATCGCGGATGTGGTGTCCACTGGCGGAACGCTTCGCCAGGCTGGATTGAAAGTCTTTGGCGAACCACTTCTAGAATCTGAAGCAATACTTATCGAGCGCTCCAACGTTAATCGCCTGGGCGCAGTTGAAACCCTAATTCGTCGCATCAATGGAGTTGTTATAGCAAGGCAATATGTTCTGGTTGATTACGACGTTGAAACTCACAACTTGGCTGCTGCAACAGCTATTACACCAGGCATCGAATCTCCTACCATTTCACCTCTTCAGAAAGAGGGATGGAGTGCGGTGCGGGCTATGGTTAAAAGTCGCGAAGTTAATCGAATAATGGATGACTTGTACAAGGTCGGTGCACGAGGAATCCTTGTAACGGATATTCACGCAAGCAGGCTCTAACCTTCAGTTTGATCCGCAGCTTCTATCTCCTCGCGTGGAATCCCCATGAGATAGAGAATTGCATCTAAATACGGCGTATTTAGAGATGTGTCCGCCTCTGCCTTCACTGATGGCTTGGCGTTAAAAGCAATTCCCAATCCTGCAGCTTTGAGCATATCTAAATCATTCGCCCCGTCACCGACTGCAATTGTTTGTGAAAGTGGAACTCCTTCACTCGCTGCAAATTCAATTAGGAAATTTGCTTTTGCCGCACGGTCCACAATTGCGCCAGTCAATTTGCCACTTAGTTTTCCGTCAACAACTTCCAATGTATTGGCGCGAAAGAAATCTAGACCCATTTCAACAATCAATGGCTCGATAACATTTGTAAATCCGCCGGAAACTATGCCCACTTTGTGGCCCAGTCGATGCAATGTGCGTACCAAAGTCCTGGCACCAGGTGTGAGCGTTATGCGGGAGCGAGCCTTGACGACCGATTCCTCACTTAGACCAGAGAGCAGTGCGGTACGAGCTTCTAGAGATTGTGCAAAATCTAGTTCGCCACGCATGGCACGCTCTGTAATTTCCTTTACTTCAGGACCGACTCCTGCATCTTCAGCTAAGAGATCAATGACTTCCTGCTGAATGAAAGTTGAATCCATATCTAGTAAAACTATCCGCTTTGATCGACGAGTTAAGCCGCCAGCCTCGATAGCTAGATCTATTCCTTCCGTCAGAGCGAGTTCGGCAAGATCACGTTGTAAATCTTGGACTGATTTATTGAGTGGAAGTGAGACGTCAAACTCAATTGCAGTAACAGGGTAAGCCGCTGTCCGTCTGAATCGCTCAACATTGCCTGAGTGAGAATTAATTACGGCCGCCACCTTGGCAATTGCTTGAGGCTTTAGCTCCTTTGCCAGGATTACAAGCTGAAGAGCAGTTGAATCAATCTCGGTCTCTCGTTCTCGTTCGATATCGGTAAAATCCACTGCAACATCAAGACCCAGCTTTGCGCCCAGGGCAAGCAAGTCATCTTCCAGACCATCTGAATGTGCTGGATCAAGTGCGAGCAAGGCGGTAAGTATCAATCGTCCCCGAATGACTACCTGCTCCATATCTAGGACAACTATCGCGAACGGTGAAAGTGTCTCAAATAGGGATTGCGTAACGCCTGGTGCGTCGGCACCAGAGATCAGGACTAGACCGGTAAAGGTTGGGTGGCGTAAAACTTCTCTATTCATGATGGCATTTTAGGGTGTTTGCTCCAGTATGCCGGTATCTTTCACTCTCGTGAGCCCTATTCTTAAATGCACCGATGTCGTCGTTGTCCGAGGTCAGAAGAAAATTCTCGGACCGCTGACGTTGGAGATCAACGAGGGAGAACGTTGGGTAGTTCTAGGGCCAAATGGAGCGGGAAAGACTACTTTCTTCCAATTGGCAGCAACGCAAATGCATCCAACGTCGGGGACGATTCAGATTCTTGGGCAGACTCTTGGAAAGGTTGACGTTTTTGAATTGCGACCTCGAATCGGCTTAACAGCGAATAGCGTTCTTTCTCAACTTCCATTCGAAGAGACTGTGATGGATGTTGTTCTCACAGCTGCGTATGCGATGTACGGTCGCTGGGAAGAGGAATACGACCTTTGGGACGAGTCAAGAGCCATGGGATTGTTAACAACTCTTGGTGTGCGAGAACTTGCAATGAGAACTTTTGGGACTTTAAGTGATGGTGAGCAGAAGCGCGCACTCATTGCCAGGGCACTGATGCCCAATCCCGAGCTTTTGCTTTTAGATGAACCCGCAGCGGGGCTAGACCTTGGCGGTAGAGAAGATCTTCTCAAACGTCTTACTGCACTTGCTGCCGATCCATTAGCTCCTTTAACAATAATTGTCACGCATCATATTGAGGAAATTCCCATTGGTACAACTCACGCCCTGCTTCTTAATAAGGGCGAAACCGTGGCTGCCGGACCTATTGGTGGGGTAATTACTTCTGAAAATTTAAGTAAAGCTTACGAAATCCAAGTAAGTGTTACCCAGGATTCGGGTCGATATTTTGCCCGCGCTCTTTGATTTAATTCCCAGAGACTGGGCAGAAGAGCTAAAGGATCAGCGGTCAGTCATAAACGAGATTGAAGTAAAGATTTGCGAAACTTCGTTTATCCCAAAGTTGGATTCGATTTTCCAGTCATTAGAAACGCCTATCGAGGCCGTTAAAGTCGTCATCATCGGTCAGGATCCATATCCAAACCCCATTCATGCGATGGGCCTTGCATTCTCTGTGCCTTCGAAGATAACCAAATTGCCGCCATCACTGAAGAATATTTTTCGCGAACTTGAAGAAGATTTAGGAGTCAAGAATGTTTCAGGCGATTTAAGTCGCTGGCAAGAAGAAGGTGTTTTGCTATTGAATCGCGTCCTAACAACAACTTCTCACGCAACTCTTGGCCACTCAAACGTTGGTTGGGAGATGTTCACGGAGGCAGTTATTAAAGTCATTTCTAGAAGGAACCCCATAGGAATATTGTGGGGAAACAGTGCTGCTCAGATGAGCCGCTATTTCTCGGATGAAAGAATGATCAAATCTCCACACCCAAGTCCACTCAGTGCTTATAGAGGGTTCTTCGGGAGTAAGCCCTTTTCGAAAGTGAATTCAATCTTGGTTGATGATGGACAATCGGCTATATCTTGGCGAACTGATGTACGAGAGTAAATGCGACCGCAACTGAGTTGCCAATGAGAAGGGCAAACATTGCAGTTCCTATGCCTGCACGACCGCCCAGGGCTATTCCGGCCGAAAGAGCTAATAGCTCAATGCAAAGGCGAACTCTTCCGACACGTACTCCAGTTTTTTTATGTAACGCAGTCATAAGTCCGTCTCGAGGGCCTGGTCCAAGTCCGCACGTAATATAGATAGCTGAAGCCAGTCCGACCATTCCTACTCCAATTAAAACCATGCAAATTGAAATGGCAAGATTTGAGCTCACCTGCGGAATCAAAGAAACGCCAATTTGCAAGGCGGCTGATATTATCTGAATGCCATTATTGAGACCAGATATACTATTCAAAGCGTTTTGTAAATTAACGGCCCAGGTCGCTAAATCTGAACTAAAAGCCACAG
>CAIUFY010000021.1 GCA_903898555.1 uncultured Actinomycetes bacterium | reverse complement strand
TCGGAATTGTTAATCTGGAAGCGATGGCGTGTGAGACCGCTGTCCTTGCGACACGAGTTGGCGGGATTCCTGAAGTAGTTGTTGATGGAAAAACCGGCGAATTGGTCGATTACAACGGCGACGGCGTTCTGCTTGAAAGCGCACTAGCTGAAAGAATTTCACAGTTGATGAGCGACCCTGACAAACTTGTTCAATATGGGAAAGCCGGTCGCAAGAGAGCCGTAGAAGATTTTGGATGGGATGCAATTGCCGACCAAACAGAGACTTTGTACCGAACAGTTATAAAAAATAGATGACCCGCAAGAGTTGGGGGCTTTTTATAGCCGTTGGAGTGCTCTGGGGCGTTCCTTATCTTTTTATAAAGATTGCCGTAGATCCAGGTGGTTTTCAGCCAGGATTCTTGGTCTTTGCAAGAGTCACTCTCGGCGCTCTCTTCCTTATTCCTGTTGCAATTCACCAAGGTGTTCTTCGAGAAGCAATTAAGTACTTCAAATGGATTTTGCTCTACTCTCTTATAGAACTGGTTGGTCCGTGGTATTTCCTATCAAGCGGGGAAAGACATATCACTTCAGGACTGGCTGGGCTGTTAATCGCGACGGTCCCATTTTGGTCAACTATTGTGGCCTCACTCATTGGAGATCGAACCGTTTGGCAGTTCAAGAGAATTGTTGGAATGGTTGTTGGATTTGTAGGCGTGATCCTTGTTGTGGGGCTAGAAAGTTTCCGCGGTCATAATAGTTCCGTTGCAATCGCGCTCATCCTTCTCGCCTCTGTTGGATATGCAATAGCGCCAATAATGATTCGGCATAAAGCTCCGACATTAAATGGACTAGCAATTAATAGCTTGGCGATGCTCTTTACGGCAATTATCTATATTCCGGTAGGCATAGTTCAATGGCCGCAAAGCGTTCCAAACGCAAAATCAATATGGTCGCTGATTATTTTGGCAATCTTTCCAACTGCAATCGCCTTTATTATCTTTTTTAAAGTTATTGTCGATATCGGCCCGACACGAGCCTCCATGATTACTTACATCAATACAGCGGTAGCCGTTTTGCTAGGCATTGTTGTTCTCGGAGAACCGCTCACCCTAGGTATTGGACTTGGACTTCCACTTATTTTGGCTGGCTCTTACTTGGCCGGAAAGAAAGCGGTTACTCGGTAAAACCAAAACGCTTAAGAAGTTTTGGATCGCGCTGCCAATCTTTCGAAACTTTTACGTGAAGTCCAAGGAATACTTTGCAGCCTAAGAAGATTTCTATGCTCTTACGAGATTGTGTTCCGATTTCCTTAAGGCGAGAGCCTCGGGCCCCAAGGATTATTCCTTTTTGGCTATCTCTTTCCACGTGAACTGTCGCATGGATGTCGTAGAACTCTTTATTCTCCCGCTTATCAAATTCATCGATTGTTACAACAATAGAGTGCGGAACTTCCTCGAAAACATCCTGAATTGCAGCTTCACGAATAAGTTCAGCTAATGTCATTTCAGCCGCCTGATCAGTAGTCATGTCATCTGGATACAGTGCGTGCGATTCAGGAAGGGCATTGACTAAAAGCTCAGTCAGTAGATCCACTTGATTGTGTTCTGCCGCAGAAATGGGAACAACCTCACGAACCATGAGCTTTGTCTTTTCGATGAACTGAGCAACCTCGCCGAGTTTTGCAATCACTTGATCTTTTCCGACACGATCGATCTTTGTGACAACAAGGTAAACGCTGCGAATATGTTCTAATTGTTTTGCAATGAACTCATCGCCAGCACCAATTGCCTCATCGGCAGGAAGACAGAGTACGGCGGCATCAACTGATTGTAGGTTTTGACTCACCATATCGTTTAGGCGTGAACCAAGTAGAGTCTTTGGCTTGTGTATGCCAGGTGTATCTACAACAACCATTTGAAATTCAGGACGCGTGAGAATTCCACGAATCGGATTACGTGTTGTATTTGGATGGGCGGAAGTAATAACAATCTTCTTGCCAATCATTGCATTTACGAGTGTCGACTTTCCGGTGTTAGGGCGACCAACAATTGCAACGAACCCTGCTCGGTATGGTGAACTCATTAAGCCATTCTCGCATCATCAAGCGGTAGAACCAATTCCATAACATCTGAGACGCAAGAAACAAGCTCCGCTTCACGATTTGCGATTAAGCGATGGCAACCTTCACTCGCCGGTGAGGTTATTGAGCCTGGTGTAGCCATGACGATTCGTAAAATCTGTGCAGCTTCCCTGGCTGTTCTCAACGAACCACTCCTATATGCGGCTTCTACGACAAGCGTCCCGTGACTGAGCGCAGCAATGATTCTATTTCGAATCAAAAAGCGCGCAGGCAAGGCGTGCACAGACGGCAATACTTCAGAGACTAATAAACCGCTTGTTTCTATCTCTCTAAACAGCCGTTCATTCCCAGCTGGATAGATTTGGTTTAGCCCACTTCCTAAAACGGCAATCGTGTTTCCCTCTGCTGCTAGCGCACCTTTATGTGCTGCAGTATCTATGCCATAAGCACCACCGCTCACCACGACCCAGTCGCGATCTGCAAAACCTGCCGCGAACTCGCTTGCTATCCGCACTCCATAAGAAGTTGGATTTCTACTTCCAACGACGGCAAGAGATTGGCTTTGTAGTAAGGAGGTATCTCCTCGGCATATCAATCCAAAAGGCGGTGCGGCAAGATCATCGAGTCGATTTGGCCAATTTGGATGATCTGGCGTAATAAATTTCGCCTGAGCATCCATTAACTCTTGTTGAATGTGATCTACATTTACCGCTCGAACACGTTCTGCAATCTTTTCCGCCGAGTTCTTGCTTCCGAGATAAACATTATTCTTCAAGGAATCTACGACTGAAATTGCTCCACTTCGAGACACTTCTCCGCTCCAAAATTCGCAGCCTCCTTCGATTGAGGCAAGGAGAACTAGCCGAGCAATCTCTTCGGAATTCATAATAGAAGATCCATTCCTCCACGCAACAAAAGCGCGCCTTCTATATCTTCTCTATTTGGAAGAGCGTGCCCCTTTTGATCAGCTATAGACCATCCAAGGCGCATAACTTTATGAAAGCCTCGAGCACTAAGGCGTTCAGAATCTAACTCTGCATGCAGAAGCGCCATTGCAGATCTATCGGCTGCAAATCGCTTTCGCAGTTCTCTTGGAGGAATATGGGCGTTCAATTTCCACTCGCATCCTTTATAACGTTCTGCTGATAGCTCTCGTGCTTCCATTACACGCTTTCGAACTTCAGCACTACTTTCACCTGGATTCTGATTCGACATCTCAACTCTTGTTGGCGCTTCAACATAAGCTCGAATATCAATACGATCCAGAAGCGGACCTGAAATTTTTTGAAGATATCTTCTGATTTGAATCGATGAACACGTACAGGATCTTCCTCGACCACTAAAGCGGCCGCAGGGACATGGGTTGGCCGCCAAGATTAAAAGAAAATTTGCTGGGTATCTTGTTGTCCCACTTGAACGAGAAATTGTGACTTCTCCCGATTCAAGTGGTTGCCTAAGTGAATCCAATACTCCAGCTGTGCACTCAGGGGCTTCGTCAATAAAAAGAATTCCTTCATGAGCCAAACTGACTGCGCCAGGCCGTACAACATGTACTCCCCCGCCAACCATCGCTGGCGAAGTCGTTGTGTGATGTGGGGCAACAAATGGAGGCAAGATCGACATAGCACCGCGTTCATGCAAAATGCCAGCAACTGAATGAATTGCGCTTACTTCTAGAGCTAATTCGTTTGATAACGGCGGCAAGATTGTTGGAGCCCTCTCGGCCAGCATTGTTTTTCCAGTTCCAGGCGGTCCGATAAAGAGAATGTGGTGTCCTCCAATCGCTGCAATCTCAAGGGCATATCGTGCGCCTTTCTGGCCGGCAACATCCTCTAAATCCTTTGAATTCACCTCTCTTCTCTCTGGGTATTTTATGAACTCGATTTCTTCGGTGACTCCAGATTTCATTAATTGCACAGTTGCAAGTAAAGAAGTCGCCCCTGTTGAGCCAACGTTGTGAACGAGTGATGCTTCTTCTAGATTCTCCGCCGGAATTACTGCCTTCACAATTCCTTCTCTCAGGGCTGAGACAAGCGTTGGAAGCACTCCTCTAACAAATCTAAGTGAGCCATCGAGGCCAAGTTCACCAATAAAAATCGTTCCATCGCAAGACTCTTGTGATACCTCACCCGTTGCAATGAGAAGAGCAATTGCAATTGGTAAATCAAAATTGGAACCTTTCTTCGGCAACCATGCTGGAGAAAGTGAAACTGTGACGCGTCTATTTGGCCAACTGAATCCGGAATTCACCAACGCCGAACGAACTCGATCACGTGACTCCATGAGAGCAGCGTCAGGCAAGCCTAAGAGCGTGTATCCGGGGAGGCCTTCTGAAATATCAACTTCGACTTCCACAACGTGACCCTCAATGCCAACAAGCGTCATGGTTCGAACGCGCGAAAGCGCCACTATAAAACCGCTTTTCGATGTTCTATATCGAAGGTGCCTAATTCGTTGAGCCAAACCCCCACGGCATCGATTCGGTATTCCTGTCCCCATCGCCGGCTAGTGGCCATCCACGCCAAAGCAAGCCTCTGTAATCTAAAAGCTTTCTCAGGAGTAATGGCGTCGAATGGTGTTCCGAAGAGATTATTTCTGCGTGTTTTTACTTCAACAAAAACAATTGTTTCTTCATCCTCGCAGATTAGGTCTATCTCGCCATCTTTTATGCGCCAATTTCGATCGAGAATTCGTAACCCTTTTTGCTCTAGATATTTAGAGACTTCTTCTTCTCCGGCGTTTCCAAGTTCTTTAAGTGAATAATATGCACGTCTCATAATTGACGGAGATTAGAGTTTCTCTCGTGGAAATATTGAGAGCATCGAAGCAAATGTGAATATAAAGAATTGTTAATTACTCATCTTTGCAATGTTGGCGAAGGACTTTCTATGAATCGCAGATACGCCAAGTTTTTCAAGCGCTCTCGTATGAGCGGCAGTTATATAGCCTTTGTGTGAAGAAAAGCCATAGCCCGGATATTCTTGGTCAAGTTCAACCATTATTCGATCCCGATGTACCTTTGCGAGAATCGAAGCTGCGCTTATAGAAAGAGCAACTTGATCGCCCTTCCAGACAGCCAATGATGGGGCTTGAATCCCCTCAATTGCATAACCATCAGTTAATACATATTCAGGCGCTACGGAAAGTGATGAGACTGCTCGGCGCATTCCTTCGAGGTTTGATTTATGAAGTCCGAGTTCATCAAGCTCTTCAGGCCAAATTTCAATTATTGAATATGCAATCGCTTCAGCTTTAAGAATGGGAAATAACTCTTCCCGAACTTTCTCGCTCAGTTTCTTTGAATCCCGAACACGAGACAAGAATTCTGCAGACAAATCTTTGAGAATTATTGCTGCAATGACAAGTGGACCGGCACATGGCCCTCTACCTGCTTCATCCACTCCTGCAATCAGGGTTAAACCTGAATCGCGGAGTTTAACTTCAATGTTTAACTGGTACCCGGGAGAGGTCATGACCGACCGATAAGAAAGTTGCGTGATTAAACGGCCAGACTACAAACTCGGCCCGTCCTACAACATCGCCGAGAGGGACCATCCCCTTGTGAATATCATCGGTATGGAAGCGAGAATCTGCACTAGCCCCACGATGATCGCCCATAACCCAGATAAAGCCTTTGGGTACGGTTACGCTGAACTTTGAATCACTCGGTGTATTTCCTGCAAAAATGTAAGGCTCAGTCACTGAAGTTCCGTTAATTGTTAAGTGTCCAGCTTTGTCGCAACAAATAACAGTGTCGCCGCCGACACCTACAACGCGCTTAATAAGATATTGCTTCGCTGGGTCAGGCAAAATACCAACTGCTTCCAGCCCACTTTGCAATACTCGAATGGGAGCAGATGCCGTTGATGGAGGTGGGTCACCAAGCCATTTAGCTGGATCGTGAAAAACAACAACTTCTCCGCGCTTGATATCAGAGAAGAAATTCGCAAGTTTATTTACTGCAATGCGATCGCCAACTTGAAGAGTGTTCTCCATCGAACCCGAAGGAATGAAAAAGAAATGCAGAAAAAAAGTTTTGATTATGATGGAAACAATCAACGCCGAAACGACGATGATGGGAACCTCGCGAAGAAGCGAACCTTTTTTAGGAAGGCGCATTCAGAAAGTTTTTAGGCTTGTTCTGTTGTTGCTTCTTCAGCAACTGCCTCAACTGCAGCAGGGGCTTCGACTACAGCCTCAACAACAGGAGTTACAACCTTTGCGATTGTAGGTTCAATGATGTTTGAACCGTCAGCATTGCGACGTTCCTTAATCTTTGAAGCCTTACCGCGAAGATCGCGAAGATAATAAAGTTTTGCGCGACGAACATCGCCACGACGAACAACTTCGTACTGCTCAATCACAGGTGTGTGAACAGGGAATGTACGTTCAACGCCAACGCCATAAGCAATCTTACGAATGGTGAAAGTTTCGCGCACGCCAGAACCTTGACGACGAATTACAACGCCTTGGAAAATCTGGATACGGCTCTTGCTGCCTTCGATAACGCGAACGTGAATCTTGAGCTCATCTCCGGAACGGAAAGAAGGTACATCGGAGCGGAGTGAAGCAGCATCTACTGCGTCTAACACGTTCATGGCTATTCCTAACTTAAAACTATCTTCGGACTAACTTCGGCTAAATTGCTAGTGAGGGCCAAAGGAAGATCCCTGACCAGATGGGGTATTTTGCCACAGCCGGGCGTGACTAGCCAATCCGCTCAGAGAGCAGGGCATGCAGAGCTGGCCCAGCGCACAAAGTCATCTCCTTATTGGCCTCTGAACCTAGCTTTCCCGTGAGAAGGGCCCCTGCTTCCCGGGCAATCAAGCCTCCGGCGGCAATATCCCACTCGTTGAGGTTGGACTCAAAATATGCGTCAACCCAGCCAGTTGCCACCGAACAAAGGTCGGTTGCCGCGGCCCCAGTCCTGCGAATATCGCGAACGTCGGCAACGAGTGAGGTGATGAAGGTTGATTGCTTGATTCGAGTCTCTCGGTCATAGGAAAACCCGGTCGCTACAAGAGACATGTTGAGAGATTCTGGGTTGTTGCACCTAATTGGCGCCCCATTTCTAAAGGCTCCGCCTCCACGAGTCGCATGCCAGAGAGAGTTCAGTGTTGGTGCATTAACGACACCAACTAAAACGCCGTCTTTATCTTTGGCTGCGATACTGATATTCCAGCCAGGAAGGCCGTAGTAATAATTCACCGTGCCATCAATCGGGTCGATCACCCAGGTGATGCCGGATTTTGAAGGGCGGGATGCTCCCTCTTCACCAATCAAGCCATCGTCTGGTCTAGCGGCGAGAATAGATTCCACAATTAACTTTTCGCTTGCAATATCCATCTGTGTTGCAAAGTCGTCAATCGAGCTTTTCTGATTCAGATCAAAGCTTTCGGGACGGGCCGAGACAAGCTCGCCTGCTTTGCGGGATATGGAAAGGGCGAGTTCGAGGAGTTCGGCAGCGAGTTCAGTCATGACATTAATCCTACCTCCCGCACATCTTGCGCTCGTTGTGGCACTCTTCCACCATGAGCGAGATGCGAATTGTTGGACGCACTGAGGATGGAACTCAGCTCGAACTTATCGACGGCGAAGGCGCCACTCACTTTTTGCGCATCACCGATAATTTAAAGGGCTTAGTTAATCAACCTCGCTTGGTTGCTGTT
>CAIUFY010000020.1 GCA_903898555.1 uncultured Actinomycetes bacterium | reverse complement strand
CCGATAGTTATTCAAAATACTAAACCCCTTAATTTCTATTAAAAAGAAAGAGGGAAGACGGTTTGCCGCCTTCCCTCTTCACCATTATTACTTAGTGAGAGTCTGCCATGCCTTCTGCGGCTGACTTCAAACGAGCGATCTTGAAGATTGTTAGACCAAATACGCACTTTGCAAGCACGTCTGCAACGGTGTAACCAATCTGGCGATCTGTGAACAGTGAAGCCATTTGAGAAGCACTTGGATTCTTTACAAGAATCGGAATCAAGTACGAAATTGGGTATACGCCCCATGTTGCAATGAGCAACAAGCGAAGTCGTCCAATTGTTGCAGCAACACCTTCAGGTTGGCGATCAAATGACTTGCCAAGCTCTACGAACAACACATAAAGGATGTAGATGAATGGAAGTGTTGAAAGAATTCCGAATAGAACCTTTGTCGAGTTGCTATTTGAAATTTCTCCTGGGTATCCAAGGATGATCATTGCTGCTGATGCAGGAACAAGTCGTCCCATCATTGAACGAGAAATTTCCTTTGCGAGTGCTAGCACTGCAACTACCTCAGCAAGAAGTAGTGGCACGGTTAGAATCCAGTCGACATATCGGTAGGCCTCGTTGAATGCCGGCGTCGACTTGCTGGCGCCCCTATAGAGGATCTGCTGTTTGGGTTCTCCCTCATCCTGCTCACCCTGGCATGGGAGTCCATTCCACGCTTGGTGCGGAGAGCCTTTCCATAACCCAGGCCTGGGTGTGGGAAGATTTCCACAACCTTGGAGGCTCAATGGAAGATGAACTAGACCTTGCACTTGAAGTAGAAGTCGAGAAGCTCAAGATGGACCAGATTATTAGCGAGAAGACGGCGCAGATTTACCTCTCGGATATTCGAAGGAAATTGAACGAGGAGAGCGCCAAAAAGGACTCAAAGAGCTAAAACCGCCTCAAGGTGACATATTTATAACTTTTTGTTATATTTATCCCGTGTTTATAACAAATTGTTATGAACTGGCACCGAAAGGAGAGGCCAAAATGTCACATCTAATGAACGTCCTCACCGGACGAAGTGGTCGCAAAGTTGCAACCCAAATTATCCCGGCACCGGCCGGCCTGGCTAAGTCAAGAGAAGCGCAAATTCGCCGCGAGTGGGAACGCCTACAAGCTGCAGCAATGACGCCTTCTGAACGCTCTGAAATAGACGAGATCTTTTCACGCGCCATGTAAATTGATTCAAATCAATTCTTCCAAACCGAGAAAACCCCCTAAGAAATTAGGGGGTTTTTTTCTGCCAGCACCTACTCCCGGCGGAATGGATTCTCAGGTTCTCTTGTTAATCTCTATGTAAGGCAAGAGTTCTAAAATGAGTAAAGGCTTTCCCCACTACCTAGGAGCAAGAATGTCCAAGCAGGAGCGTAACGAAGGCAAGGCAGGCATTTCCGATCTCACTGTCATCGCACTTGTAACAAGTGTTTTGATGCCACCAGTTGGTTGGGTTGCCGGTTTCAAGGCCCGCAAACAGATTGAAGATTCTGAAAATAAATTCACAGGTCGCCCATTCGCTGTTGCTGCTATCTGGATTGGTGGAATTCTCACCACAGCCTGGATTGGCATGTTTGCAATTATGGCGATAACAGCTGGAGTTAACGACGGCGGCGATCGTGGTTTTGGACGCGGCGGATTTGGACATATGGGCAACTACCGCATGTTTGATAATAATGGAGATTCAAATCAAGGTGGCCCTGGAATGATGTTCCAACCAGATCCATCCCAATCCACAAACCCCTAATCGAATTCGGAGAGATTGAATGCAAAGTTCAAATCCAGTACTTAGTCGCGGATATGCGGCGATGCCAGGAAGCAGAAACCCTCGTTCGGGGGCTGTAGTTCAGGCACAACCAAGCATTGAAGAAATGTATGAAGCCCCTGCTGCGTCAGGACTTCAAACTGGTCGCATGACGATGGAAGATGTAGTCGCTCGAACCACGATACTTTTCGTTGTCTTAGTTGCGGTGGGCGCCTTCGCTTGGACTGCAAACCTTGGCGGCGGAATATTAATGGTTGGATTTTTGGGAGCCTTTGTTGTTGGAATGATTAATACATTCAGCAAGAAAGTACGTCCTGCACTCGCAATTTCTTACGCGGCACTTGAGGGGTTAGCCCTAGGCGTTCTTAGCCACTTATATGAAACGCGATACCCGGGAATAGTTTCTCAAGCAATTATCGGAACTGTCGCTGCTTTTGTAGGCGTCCTTTTCTTGTACCGAAGTGGTCGCGTAAAAGTGACACCTCAATTCCAGCGCGCACTTATGGGCGCAATGATCGGTTACTTGGTTCTTGGTCTAGTTTCCATGGTCGCCGGAGCCTTTGGCGTTGGTAAGGGATATGGCTTATATACAGGCGGAATAGGCTTGCTACTTTGTGTGGCAGGTGTTGGTCTCGCCTCATTCTTCTTGATTGTTGATTTCGATCAAATTCAGAAGATGATTAACGCAGGCGCTCCTCACGAAGAATCGTGGCGCGCAGGCTTTGGACTCATGGTGACCGTTGTTTGGCTCTACCTTGAAATCATTCGCTTACTCTCAATTCTTCGAGATCGGTAAGCAATTACAGCAATTTAAAAGAATAAGGCCTCGCCAATAAAGCGGCGGGGCCTTTTTCATGTCCCAATACTTAGATCGTTCTATGAATGATGAATTGGAATCTTCCTTCAACGAAGTAGGTACTACCAGTCATAATTGGAAAACCATCGCGCAAAAAGTGAGTCTGCTTTAGTTGCAGGTATAGCCCGGATTTTGGCTTGCTAGGTCCCCATCCAATGAGCTCGGATTTAATCGCGTGAATTTCCGACATAGCGCGAACTGGATGTTTTCCGAAAGCTTCAAGAGCCTTGAAGACTGACCCCGTTGAAAATTTGTTTATAACATTTTGTGACAAATCTGTAATGCGAACCGTGTCGTACGAAAACGCGACAACCTTGCCGTCAGCAGTGATAGCTCTCTCCATGTAGAAAATATTTTCATCAAGGGATATACGCAGCTCTTCGGCTTCTGCTTTGTTGGGTAAACGCAATTCACTTGCACGAATGACCACACCTGGCGTGAAGCCCATTTCTCGAATGGTTTCAGAAATTGAGCGTAATTCTTGAAGACCAGCACGAATTCCTTTGCCAAAATTCGTTGTGTACGCGCCAGAACCATGTCGTATGTCGATTAACCCTTGCGATTCCAACATCCGAAGTGCCGTTCGTATCGTTACGCGTGCTACTTGATAATCATTTGCAAGAACGAACTCGCTTGGAATTTTTTCTCCCGGTTGCCACTCCTGATTCAAAATTCGCGCGCGCATATGATCACGTATTTGATTTGAGAGCGAAGCCTTATTTTTATCTGGCTTAAATTCTCGTTTACCTATTGACATTGGGAAATCCTCAAGTAATCTACTCGGAGAGTTGTAGGACAACTATAGAGAATCAGGTAGGCATGTCAATAGAAATCACGGCAATCGACTGGGTCGATAATGGAGTGACGTTGCTCGATCAGACGCTTCTGCCGCTTGAAGAAGTGAATTTACGTATCACGACGGTCACGCAGATGATTGATGCAATTCAACGCCTGGCGGTGCGCGGGGCACCGGCACTTGGCGTAGCCGGTGCATATGGAGTCGTTATCGCTATGGATGAAGGAGCTCGTGAAGACTGGACATCTTCCAAATTGGAGACTGTCGTAGATTCATTGAGAGATGCTCGTCCAACAGCAGTGAACTTGGCATGGGCTGTAAATCAAGTTCGAGAAATCATTCCTCAGGGACGCGAGGCAGTCCTAGCTGCCGCCCTGGAAATTGCTGCGGCTGACAAGAAGTCGGGAACTGACATGGGCAATGTTGGTGCAGATTGGTTGATTGCAAAACTCGGCAACAAGAAATTGAACTTGCTCACACATTGCAATACGGGCTCACTCGCAACTACTGGAACTGGCACTGCTCTTGGCGTGATTAAGGAATTGCACGCACGTGGAAATGTAAATGAAGTTTTTGCTGATGAAACCAGGCCGCTGCTTCAAGGATCTCGATTAACTGCATGGGAATTGGCTAAATGCCAGATCCCTTATCGAATCCAACCTGATGGCGCAGCGGCAATGGCGATTCTCAGCGGAAAAGTCGATGCAGCTCTGATTGGCGCTGATCGCATCGCGGTAAATGGAGATACGGCCAACAAGATTGGTTCTCTAGGTGTCGCACTTGCATGTCACGTCGCTGGCATTCCATTCCTCGTTGTTGCTCCAGAATCCACTATCGATCGATCGATGAATGATGGTTCGCAGATACATATTGAAATTCGTGGAGATGATGAAGTTACCCATGTAGGAGGCCGACAAGTTGCGCCACATGGAGCAAAGACATTCAACCCTGCCTTTGACGTAACCCCTTCGAAATTTGTATCTGTTGTTATTACAGAATTACGTGCATATGACATAGCCGGAGGCGAAACCCTGTGAACGAATTTAAGCCACTAGAAGAACTCGTAACTAGGTCGCAAGCACTTGGTGCAAATCAAAGTTTTGTTGTCTATGGTGGGGGAAATACCTCGAGCAAGGGTGAAATAAAGGATCACCTTGGCAGACTCAAGGCAGTCCTGTGGGTTAAAGGTTCCGGAGCAGATATGCAGTATGCCGTTGCTAAAGATTATCCAGCGCTCTATTTAGAAGAACTTCGCGAGTTAACCCGCTTTGAAGATTTAGATGACGAAACAATGGTGGACTACGTCACGCGCGCTCTTGTTGATCCAACATCACGACGCCCGTCCATTGAAACTTTGCTTCACGCTTTTCTACCTGCAAAACATATTGATCACGTACACGCAGATGCAATTTGTGCGCTCACAAATCATCCGCAGGGGGAGAAGGCGGTCAAGGATGCTCTAGGCGATGGCTTCGCCTATGTCGACTGGAAGCGCCCTGGCTTTGAACTTTCAAAAATAGTCGGAGCACTGAAGGATTATGACGGCGTTGTTCTAGCTCATCACGGACTAGTTGTGTGGGACGAGAATTCAGATGCATGTTATGAAAAGAATTTAGTCGCAATTGGAAAAGCCGATGAATATCTCAATTCGTTGTCAAAGCGCCCTGAATCGAAATTCGAGCACCAGGATGTTCCTGTTGCGCAGTTAAACGAACTCCTTCTGAAACTACGTGGGACGCTGGGAAAGAAGCAAGTTCTTCGCGTTGACAACCGTTTATCAGAAATCTCATCACGCACGGATTTGAAAAAGGTGTTGTCTGCGGGAGTCTCAAGTGCGGATCATATGTTGCGAATTCGTCCAAAGTCAGCGCAAGTAACTTTTGCAGATCCCAAAACGGGAATCGAAGAATTCCGCAAGAACTATGCCGAGTATTTTGAAGCAAATAAGAACCTACTTCCTGCCGGATACACAAGCCACGGCAATGATCCAAAAGTAATTTTGGTTCCAGGAGTAGGTGCAGTGACTGCTTCGGCCACACTTCCAGAGGGCAAGATGCTTGCAGATATCGCGACTCACACTCACGGTGTGGCTGCGCGCGTAATCGATGCTTTTGGTGAGGGACGGTCTTTGCCAGATTCAGAAATCTTCGGATTTGATTATTGGCCTATGGAGCTTTTCAAGTTAAAGAATAAGCAAGCTGCATCAGAGTTCACTGGTCATGTTTTCATTGTCACGGGGGCAGGAAGTGGTATCGGCAGAGGCATCTCTCTCGAACTTGGGCGTCTTGGAGCAAACGTCACTCTCGCAGATTTGGATGAGGCTGGATTGCGAGAAGTTGAATCAGAATTTCATGCGGCAAAGTATTCACAGCCACTTCTTGTCATTGGAGATCAATCCGATGAATCAACGGTGGCTCGTACGGTTTCTGAAACTATTTCATATTTTGGCGGCATCGATGGCGTCGTAATAAACGCAGGCATTGGAGTCTCCGACAATCTTGAAGATCTGAGCGTCGATAAGTGGCGCAAGGGGCTGGAAGTAAATCTCTCCAGTGCTTTCCTCATGACAAAGGAAGTTCTTGGCGCACTCAAAACACAAGGCATGGGTGGCTCTATCGTCTATGTTGCCAGCAAGAATGCATTCGCACCCGGAGCTGGCTTTGGTGGGTATTCGGTTACTAAAGCAGGAATGTTGCAATTGATGCGCATAGCTGCAATCGAAGGTGGATCCTTTGGAATCCGAACAAACGCCGTCAATCCTGATGCTGTCTTTGACAACAGCAAACTTTGGGCCGGTGGAGTACGCGAGCAACGCGCTGCAGCTCATGGAGTAAAACCAGAAGATCTTGAAGATTTCTACGCATCAAGGAATTTATTGAAAGCAAGAGTGAGAAGTGTTGACGTGGCTAATTCCGTCGCTTTCCTCCTCTCCGATAAATCGTCACGCACAACGGGCAGCGTTATAGCTGTAGATGGGGGTGTGGCGGCTGCTTTTCCGCGCTAAGCCAATGAGCGCGGAATTCGATTTAAGAGTTTCTTTTATTGAAAGGTAATCAATGTCCGACTCAAGAGCGGAAAAACTAGATATCGTCGAAATGCAACGAATTGCAAGCGGCATCCGCAAGCGGGTACTTGCTCATACAATTTCAAATAACGGCGGTTATATGAGCCAAGCATGCTCCTCTGCTGAGTTGCTTGCTGCAATGTACGGTGGAGTCCTAAATCTTGCACCACTCGATGGAGCTATCAATCCTCCGAATTTCATAGGCGTTCCACTTGTCGGAACACCTTCGGTGAAAAATTATAAAACTGGTGCGCAGTTCCACGGCGTTAAAGGAGCAAGCCTTGATCGATTTATCATCAGCCCAGCTCACTACGCTCTTGTTGTGTACGCAGCCTTAATTGAGACAAATCGACTTCGAGAAGATGGCTTAGATTTCTTCAATAAAGATGGTTCTACTGTTGAGATGATTGGTGCAGAGCATTCACCGGGCTTTGAGACAACAACAGGCTCTCTCTCACAAGCGCTCTCTCAAGCTGGTGGTATTGCTATTGCAAGAAAGATTCGTGGCGAAACTGGCAAGACTTGGGTCTTCATGAGTGATGGAGAATTTCAAGAAGGACAAACATGGGAGGCGCTTCAAGCTTCTAGTTTCCATAAGCTCTCGAATTTGCGGGTAATAGTTGATGTGAATCAAGCTCAATGCGACGGACCGATGGAATCTGTCATGTCGATTGAGCCACTCGTGGACAAGGTCCGCGCCTTTGGGTGGAAAGTTTCTGTTGTAAGCGGTCATGATCTTCCTGAGTTGACGAGTGTCTGCTTAGAAGAAAGCAATCAACCACACATGATTCTTTGCTACACCGATCCTGTTAGAGGGCTGCCGCTTCTCAACGAACGTCGCCCAGTACTCCATTATTTAAGATTTAAATCCAGCGAAGAAATCGCCAAATACAAGCTCGCCTATGAAGAGATGGTCAAATAAATGAGTTATGAAATTGTAAGCCGACCACACGAGCAGAACTTTATAGATTGGTCCAAAGATAAGCCCGAGGTGCTTGTCTTGACCGCTGACCTAACTAATTCTTGCGAAGTAGGACGTTGGAGGGATATCTATCCTGATCGTTATTTTTCAATGGGAATGGCTGAACAAAATATGCTGGGCATGGCAGCGGGATTGGCTCGTGAGGGCTTCGAACCGTGGTTGCACACATTTGCAGTCTTTCTTTATCGCAGACCTTTGGACCAACTTCAGATGTCAATTGCATATCCTTCGCTCAAAGTACGACTTATGGGATTCTTGCCAGGAATCATGACTCCTGGTGGAGTGACTCATCAAGCCATTGAAGATGTCGCAGTCATGCGATCAATTCCTAATATGACAATTCTTGAAGTCGGCGATGCCACTGAGGCTGAAAGTATTTTAGATATTGCTCATGCAATTGACGGTCCGGTTTATATTCGTGCGTTGCGCGGTGAAGTAAGTAGGATTTTTCCAAAGAACGAACCGTTCAAATTCAACACGGCTCGAATTCTCTCAACCGGTAGCGACATAACCTTGATAACTTCGGGAATCATGACAGAAGAGGCACTTCGCGCCGTTCCGCTACTTCAAGAAAAAGGCGTGGGAATTACACACTTGCACGTCTCTACTTTGAAGCCATTTACTGATCCGATTGTGATTAAAGCGCTAGAAACAGCGAAATACGGCGTCATAACAATGGAAAATCACTCAATTATCGGGGGAATCGGAAGCGCGGTTGCTGAGTTGATGGCCGAAAGCGGGTCAGGGGTTGCGCTCAAGCGAATTGGACTAAAAGATACATATGCACACGGAGCATCGCAGAAATATTTGATGTCAGAATATGGTCTTGATGCCAAAGCACTTGTCGGCGAAGTTGAAAAGCTAATGTCCCAGGAGTTCAATATAAGTGAATCGGAATTGGTGGAAGTGAGAACAGTGAGCGTTCACAGCAGCGCAAAGGCCGAGGCTCTATGACCGATCGCCTATATGTAACTTATGAATATTTCGGAACGGGGCCGCAGGAGGTTGCCGATTTTATTCGCGTGGAGCAATCAATTGAATTTCCCTTCGATTTAGCGCCAACGTGGATTCAAAATGAAGTCGTCGGAAAGATTGAATCCATCACTGAAATCGGTGAGGGATTGCATCAAATTTGTATTTCGTACTTAGCTGGTAATACTGGCGGGGAATTGCCGCAACTCCTCAATGTTTTGTGGGGAAATGTTTCCCTCGTGCCAAATGTTCGACTTGTCGACGTTGTGCTACCGGAATCAATTACAAGAAGCTTTAAAGGTCCTCGTTTTGGCATTCAAGGGTTACGAAAACATTTTGGCGCTTCTGAAAGGCCTTTGCTGACTACCGCTTTGAAACCGATGGGTTCGAGTTCAGAAACGTTGGCAGAGATGGCAAGAACTTTGGCTCTTGCAGGTTTTGATCTGATTAAGGATGATCACAGTTTGGCGAATCAACCATGGTCCAAATGGCGTGAGCGCGTTGAAATGGTTTCGCGGGCAGTTAATGAAGCAA
Source organism: uncultured Actinomycetes bacterium (assembly GCA_903898555.1). Taxonomy (GTDB): domain Bacteria; phylum Actinomycetota; class Actinomycetes; order Nanopelagicales; family Nanopelagicaceae; genus PALSA-747. The sequence continues at coordinate 761 of CAIUFY010000020.1, read as the reverse complement.
ATGACGTGACGGGAAAGCAGTGTGCATATGCACCAAGCCTCAATCTTCCTTTTGATCAGCTACATGAAGCGGCAAGAATGGCTAAATCATTAGGCGCAGGTTCATTATTAGTTCTGCCAGGAATTACGGGATTTGATTCCATGCGCACGCTTTCAGAAGATGATTCGATTGGATTGCCAATCCAGGCGCATCCGGCGCTTTTAGGTTCCTATGTTTCTTCGCCAAAAAATGGAATATCGCACGGAATTCTTTTTGGTCTGTTGGCACGCCTTGCAGGCGCAGATATCACGATTTTTCCTAATACTGGGGGTAGATTTTCATTCACTCCAGAACAGTGTGAAGAGATTCGCGAAAAGGCTCAAAGGCCGTTGGATGAGATTAAGCCTATTTGGGTTGCACCAGCCGGCGGAATGACTCTAGAAAAGATTCCAGAAATGCTTAAGGCATATGGAAAAGATTGCGCATTACTTATTGGCGGCGCGCTAAGCCGAGGTGACCTAGCCTCTAATGCAAGTGCCATGGTGCGAGCCGTAGAAGCATAAAAAAACCCCGCCGGTTAAATGGCGGGGTTTTTATTTATCTAATTACTAGCCGAGAGTTTCTCCTGCTGCCTCATCACGGGCTGCTGCGTGTGCAGCGCCAGTCTTCAGAGGTGTTTCGCGTAGGAAGAATGCGAAGGCAAGTCCAACCAAAATAACTGGCAGTGCGGAGATGAAGACTGCATGGAAGCCCTTAACAAATGCGCCCATTATGCCTTCTTG
>CAIUFY010000019.1 GCA_903898555.1 uncultured Actinomycetes bacterium | reverse complement strand
TTGGAAGGGTTACAAGGAGTACTACTCCGATAACGTCTCAACAAAGCTTCCGCAGATGTGGGGATTTCAAGCAGAAGGCGCTGCTCCTATCGTTAATAACAAGATTATTGAAAACCCAGAAACGATTGCAACAGCAATTCGTATCGGTAACCCTGCATCATGGGCGCAAGCCGTCGAAGCGCGCGATACTTCAGGTGGCCTCATCGATTCAGTAACCGATGATCAGATTCTTGAGGCTTACCGATTGGTTGCAGGAAAAGAAGGCGTATTTGTCGAGCCATCTTCAGCCGCTGGAATTGCCGGATTATTGAAGAAGAAAGCTGAAGGAAAGCTTCCGAAAGATAAGACGATTGTCATCACCGTTACAGGAAATGGACTTAAAGACGTTGGTTGGATTCTCGATAGCGCCGAAGCGCCAACAGTTATTCCTGTAGATGTTAAAGCTGCAGCAGCAGCGATGGGCTTGTAAAGGCTAACAAAAATGGCATCGATGAATCGAGTCACCTTCCGCGCGACTATGGCGCAGGTTTCAGTACCAGCTTCGAGTGCGAATATCGGCCCCGGCTTTGATTCCCTTTGCATAGCGCTAGATATTCGTGATCACTACGCCGCACAGATATTGGATGAAGCAACATTCGATGTTGATGTAACAGGCGAAGGTTCAGCAGAGATAAAAAAGGACAAGAACAATCTTGTTATTAAAGCGATGCTCAAAGGCTTTGAATTTATGGGTGCGAAACCAACAGGTATTGCACTTCGTGCATTGAATGTAACTCCACATGGACGAGGACTGGGCTCATCATCCTCTGCAATTATTGGTGGTTTATGTCTTGCTCGCGCACTCGTTCTTGGGGGCGAGGAGTTACTTACAAATGAAGATGTGATTGCACTTGCAACAGAGTTAGAAGGACATCCCGATAACGTCGCTGCTGCCCTCCTAGGTGGAGCAACAATTGCGTGGATGGACAACACAACCCAAACTGAAAAGTCTGTTGGCCGTGCTGTGAAGATTCATGTTGATGAGAGCATTAAGGCAATTGCATTCATTCCTGAAAATCATCTTGCAACGAGTAAAGCTCGAAAACTTCTTCCAGAAAATATTTCGCATAAGGATGCTGTAGCAAATACTTCACATGCAGCTCTTTTGGTGCACGCACTTTCTCATCGCCCAGACTTGCTCTTTGCTGCGACAGAAGATTATTTGCATCAGGCTTACCGAGCAGAGGCAATGCCTAAGTCGGCAGCTCTCTTAAAAAAGCTACGGGCAGCAGGCGTTGCGGCCACAATTTCTGGAGCTGGCCCAACAGTTCTCGTTCTTCACACAGGAACAGATCTGGATGCGGACGACATCATTCATGCGGCAGGTGAGGGTTTCACCGCTAAGAAACTGGCCATATCCGCTCAGGGAGTGGCATAAGCCCTCAAAATTGTGTTAGGTTTCTCCTGTCTGAAGGCGAGACCACAATCCTCTAAATCTTTTTAATCTTGAGGGCAGGTCTACAAGCTAAGAATCACTTTACAAAGTGGATAGAACTCTGTGCTCAGAGTCAGATGCTTCACACAAAAATAAACGAATAACTAACAAAGGTAAAACCAAAGTTCATGGTTGATAAGAAGACAACTAGCCCCGCAAAAGCCGAGAAGGCTCCGGGAGACCTCAGCGCACTCACCCTGCCTGAGCTAAAGAAGACAGCTGCTGCACTAGGAATTGATGGGGCTGCCAAGTTGGCAAAGGCCGCACTCGTTCAATCTATTGCCGACCTACAAGCTGCCAATCGCGAAGCCGCAAAGCTCGAAAAAGAAGAGCGCCGCGCAGCGAAACAAGAAGCTCGCAATAACCGAAACGCTAACAAATCTAGCGCGGAGAGCAAGCAAGAAAATGACGATGAGGACTCAAACGTGAGTGATGACTCAGATAAGCAAGAGAATTCAGATTCCCAGGGCAGCGATCGAAACGATCGAAACGATCGAAATGAACGCCCCAATCGCACTGACCGCAACGACCGTAATGATCGTGGAAATCGTCGCAATCGTGACCGCAGCGATCGTCCTGAGCGTTCTGACCGTTCTGAGCGTTCTGATCGAGGAGATCGCAACGATCGTAATAACCGCTTCCGCGATCGTGGAGATCGTCCAGATCGAAATGATCGAAATGAGCGCGAAGTTGTATTGAGTGAAGACGATGTACTTCTGCCAGTTGGTGGATTGCTCGACATCCTTGATAACTATGCATTTATCCGTACCGGTGGCTACCTTCCAAGCTCTGACGATGTATATGTTGGTCTCCAACAAGTACGTCGCTTTGGATTGCGCAAGGGCGATGTCATTACCGGACAAGTTCGTGAGCCAAAAGAGGGCGAACGAAAAGAGAAGTTCAGTGCGCTGGTAAAGCTCGATACAGTCAACGGTAAAGATCCAGAAGAGTCACGAAACCGCGTTGAATTTGCAAAGCTGGTTCCACTTTATCCTCAAGAACGTTTGCGCCTTGAAACTGAGCCAAACATTCTCACAACTCGTATTATCGATTTGATTGCACCAATTGGTAAGGGACAGCGCGGACTTATTGTTTCGCCACCTAAGGCCGGTAAGACAATGGTTCTTCAATCAATCGCAAACGCAATCACAACAAACAATCCTGAGTGTCACTTAATGGTTGTTCTTGTTGACGAGCGTCCTGAAGAAGTTACAGATATGCAGCGAAGCGTTAAGGGTGAAGTTATTGCTTCAACATTTGACCGCCCAGCTGACGATCACACAACCGTTGCTGAACTTGCCATCGAACGTGCAAAGCGCTTAGTTGAACTTGGTCATGACGTTGTAGTTCTGCTCGATTCGATTACTCGCCTAGGTCGCGCTTACAACATTGCCGCTCCAGCATCGGGACGTATTTTGTCCGGCGGTGTGGATTCAGCTGCGTTGTACCCACCAAAGAAGTTCTTCGGAGCTGCTCGTAATATCGAAAATGGTGGATCACTTACAATTCTTGCAACTGCACTTGTTGAAACTGGATCAAAGATGGATGAAGTTATCTTTGAAGAGTTCAAGGGCACAGGAAATATGGAATTGAAGCTTGATCGCAAATTTGCCGATAAGCGCATTTTCCCTGCAGTAGATATTGATGCATCAGGAACACGTAAGGAAGAAATCCTTATGGGAACCGAGGAACTCAATATTGTCTGGCGCTTGCGTCGCGTACTTCATGCTTTGGATTCACAACAGGCACTTGAGCTCCTTCTGGAGAAGATGAAGGGCACAAAGTCCAACGTTGAGTTCTTGCTCCAGATTCAAAAGACCACGATCAGCGAGGCAGCTGCCGACAAGGCTCCTGGTTCTTCGGCCCTAAACGGGGTCTGATTCCCGCCTAAATCTGCCTAAATAGAAGTGAATTAGGCGCTCTACTCGGGCGCCTGTAATATTCGAGCGCTGGTTCACCGGAAAACGGACCCAGCATCACCTAATCCAAATGGAGATAAAAATGAAGAAAGATATTCACCCAGATTACATCGAGACCACAGTTACCTGCGGTTGCGGTGAAGTATTCACAACTCACAGCACAAAGGCTTCCGGTTCAATCTACGTTGAAGTGTGCTCTCAGTGCCATCCTTTCTACACAGGCAAGCAACGTATCCTCGATACTGGCGGCCGTGTTGCAGCATTCGAAGCTCGTCAAGCAAAGACAGCAGCAGCTCAAGCAGCAGCTCCAAAAGCAGAGAAGGCGCCAGTAAAGCGCAAGCAAGTTCTCAAGTAGTTTTTCTTCAGAGGCCCCACTTCGCACCCATTGCGGTGCGTGGGGTCTCTTTTATTTTTGAAGGGAGTGGATTACATGGCACAAGATAAGAAAGAACGTTTTGGACAGGTACCTGCCCTTCTCGTTGAATACGCACAATTAGAAAAAGACCTAGCTGATCCCTCTATTCACGGAGATCAAGGAAAAGCCCGTCAACTTGGAAAACGTTATGCGGCTCTTGGTCCAGTCATTGGTGGCTACCGCGCTTTCAAATCTGCAGAAGATGATTTGGCGGCCGGAAAAGAGATGGCTGCAGAAGACGATTCTTTTGCGAGTGAAATTCCTGCACTCGAAGCATCTCTTGCTGCTGCGGAAGAGAAATTAGAAGAGCTTCTTTTGCCTCGCGATCCAAATGAAGATCGTGACGTTATTCTTGAAATTAAAGCTGGTGTAGGCGGCGATGAGTCTGCTCTCTTTGTTGGAGACTTACTTCGCATGTACACGCGCTATGCAGAAAAGCACAATTGGAAAGCTGAAATCATCGACACCACCGATTCTGAAATGGGTGGATACAAAGAACTCAGCATGGCCATTAAATCCAAAGGAATCGCACAACCAGGTGAGACTCCTTATGCGAGATTAAAATTTGAGGGCGGCGTCCATCGAGTTCAGCGCGTTCCAGAAACTGAATCACAAGGACGAATTCACACATCTGCTGCAGGAGTTTTGATTCTTGCTGAAGCCGATGAAGTGGATATCGAAATTCGCCAACAAGACCTACGCGTTGACGTCTTCCGCTCTTCTGGTCCTGGCGGACAATCAGTGAATACAACAGACTCTGCTGTTCGAATTACACATATTCCAACTGGTGTTGTTGTCTCCTGCCAGAACGAAAAGTCACAGCTGCAAAATAAGGAAAGCGCACTTCGCATCTTGCGCGCTCGTCTCCTTGCCCACGCTCAGGAACAAGCAGATGCCGCAGCGATGGCAGAGCGTAAATCCCAAGTTCGCACAGTGGATCGTTCGGAGCGAATTCGTACATACAACTATCCTGAAAACCGCATCTCAGATCATCGCGTTAATTTTAAGGCGAACAACTTGGATGCTGTATTGAATGGTGAATTGGACGACATGATTGATGCCCTCCTTGCCGCAGATAAAGCTGCAAAACTAGCGAGCGAATAAGCTTTCTAGTCGATGAAAGAGTTGCTCCGCGCTGCGAAAGAACAGCTAGCCACACGAGATATAAATCCAGTTGATGCCGAGTTGTTACTCGCACACGCAGCTCATGTAACTCGAATGGATTTGCACTCCAAAGCAATTGAATTCACTCCTCAAATCCGAGAAGACTTTCAAGGTTTCATAAACGAGCGCTTAGAAGGACGGCCTACTCAGTACATTATTGGCGAAGCGGCATTTCGATACCTAGAGCTTGAAGTAGGGGAGGGCGTACTCATTCCGCGCCCAGAAACTGAAATGTTGGTCGATGAAGTACTTCATAATCTCAATAAATATGATGAGACAGTTTCGATTGTTGATCTTGGTTCTGGCTCGGGTGCGATAGCTATAGCGCTTCAGACTGAAACCGAAGGAAAGATTAAAGTTGCAGTTATTGCAGTGGAGAAATCAAAGGAAGCCCTTCCATGGCTCCATAAGAACATTGCTAAATATGATTTGCCAATTCGGGTTATTGAGGAAGATGTTCAAACGGCCCTTGAGGGAATTAAGTGCGACATTGTTGTCGCAAATCCTCCCTACATTCCAAATGAAGAAGCGCTTCCAGAGGATGTAACAAAGGAGCCAAGCGTCGCTCTTTTGGGCGGAGCTGATGGAATGGATGTTCCACGCCAATTCATAGCTGCCGCAGCAAGACTTCTTAAGTCCGGCGGATTTCTAGCTTTGGAACATCACGAGGCCCAAGGCGTTGCAATTAGCGATTCTTTGAGCGCGGAATTCACGAATATTCGTCTTCATAATGACCTAAATGATCGCCCCCGATTTACAACTGCGGTTCGGAAGTAAGTAAACTATGAGCATGGAAATCAAGACGCTTGCCATTGACTGTGGTGGACTATTTATTAAGGGCAGCGTTCTTGATGAAAAAGGAACTATGCACGCTAATCCCGTAACCGTTGAGACGCCTTATCCATTGGCTCCGGAACGATTGATTTCAGTTTTTGAAGAGCTTGCAGCAAAGTTGCCTAAATACGATCGAATTACTGTGGGAATGCCAGGGATGATTCGTCACGGTGTTGTAGTGCACACACCTCATTACATAAACGTTCATGGGCCACACACACGCATCGAGCCAGAGTTGAAGGATGCGTGGACTGGTCTAGATTTCCAAACAATGATTGCAGATCACTTCAAGAAAGACTCTCTTGTTTTAAATGATGCAGAAGTGCATGGCGCCGGAATCGTTACTGGGTCAGGATTAGAAGTTGTAATCACTCTAGGAACTGGTCTTGGTTTTGCAATATTTGATGGTGGCAAGCTCGCTCCACACTTTGAAATGTCGCGCGTTCCAGTCAGACGCGGTGTTGATTACGACGAATGGATTGGTGACCATGTTCGCCGCACCATTGGTGATGCGCTTTGGTCTCGTCGCGTTCGCCTCATGATTGACAACCTTCGCCCTGTTTTCTTCTGGGATCGCGTTTATGTAGGCGGCGGAAATTCACGTCGAATTCGAGGCTCTGAGTTAATGGGGGATGACGTTGTCATCGTTCCTAACACCGCAGGAATTCAAGGCGGCGTCAGAGCGTGGTCACTAACTTCTAAATAGTCTTACAAGCCCATCTTTTTTGCAGCAATTCGCAGATCAGATCGAGCATCAGGATGCGCCGCTTTCTCAATGAGATTCTTTGCCTGCTCGCTCTCGTTATGTCCAAAGCACTCAGCAATTCCTTGTTCTGTCACAACGAATGAGTGTTGAAAACTCGTCACGCCATCGTTGATCATCGGAACGATTTTTGAAGTGTTTGTCTTTGCATGCCAGGAAGGCAGTGTCATGAATGACTTTCCTCCACGGCTATGGAGCGAGCCAACGATAAAGTCAGTTGATCCGCCAAAACCTGAGTAAATCTTGTCGCGAACGCGGGAAGCATTTGCCTGATCCAATAGATCTACTTGGAGCGCGGCGTTGATGGATGTCATCTTCGCCTGCTTTGCGATTTGAGCTGGATCATTTGTC
>CAIUFY010000018.1 GCA_903898555.1 uncultured Actinomycetes bacterium | reverse complement strand
GATGATGTCCGCGAAGGTTTAACCGCGATTGTCTCCCTTAAAATCGGCGAGCCACAATTTGAAGGACAAACAAAAACAAAACTCGGTAACACTGAAGCAAAATCTTTTACCCAAAAAGCAATGAATGAAAACCTGACGGCTTGGTTTGAATCCAATCCAACCGAAGGAAAAGAAGTTGTTCGTAAATCAATTGATGCAGCTGCGGCACGAGTTGCTGCCCGCAAAGCACGCGATCTATCTCGCAGCCGCAAAGGGCTACTAGAAGGCCGCGGAATGCCTGGAAAGTTGGCAGACTGTCAATGGACCGAGCCAGAAAAGTGTGAGCTTTATATCGTTGAAGGTGATTCAGCGGGCGGTTCAACAAAAGGCGGCAGAGATAGTAGAAATCAAGCTGTATTACCTATCCGCGGAAAGATATTGAATGTTGAAAAAGCTCGTATTGATCGCGTTCTTCAAAACAACGAAGTTCAATCGCTAATCACCGCTCTTGGTACTGGTATTCACGATGATTTCGATATTGCAAAACTTCGTTATCACAAAATTATTTTGATGGCAGATGCCGATGTTGATGGCCAACACATTCGCACATTGCTACTTACTTTGCTTTTCCGCTTCATGCGCCCACTTATTGAGGGCGGATTCGTTTACTTCGCACAGCCTCCTTTGTACAAACTAAAATGGGGCGGCAAAGAACCTGTTCAATACGCATTTAGCGATAAAGAACGCGATGGATTTATTAAACTTGGAGTTGAATCTGGAAAGCGCCTTCCTAAGGAAGATGGAATCCAACGCTTCAAAGGTTTGGGAGAAATGCCTGCCAAGGAACTATGGGACACCACTATGGATCCAGAACACCGCGTTTTAATCCGAGTAACCCTCGACGATGCCGCAGCTGCAGATGATCTCTTCTCAGTACTTATGGGTGAAGACGTTGAACTACGTCGAAACTTTATTCAACGAAATGCAAAAGATGTTAGGTTCTTGGATATCTAATGGACACAAATATTCCTATACAAACAACTGACGCAAACGGTCACGACAGAATTGAAACCGTTGACCTTCAAGTTGAAATGGCTCGAAGCTATCTCGATTACGCCATGTCAGTCATTGTTGGGCGTGCTCTTCCAGATATCCGCGACGGATTAAAACCTGTTCACCGTCGTGTTCTTTATGCGATGTATGACGCGGGCTATCGCCCTGATAAGGGTTATTACAAATCTTCTCGTATCGTCGGTGATGTCATGGGTAATTACCACCCACACGGCGACACTGCTATTTACGATGCAGTAGTTCGACTCGCACAATTCTGGTCACTTCGTTACCCACTCATTGATGGAAACGGAAACTTCGGTAGCCCAGGAAACGATCCTGCCGCTGCAATGCGTTACACAGAAGCACGTCTCGCGCCTCTTGCAATGGAGATGATGCGCGATATCGATGAAGATACCGTCAACTTTATTCCGAACTACGACGGCCGCTCGCAAGAACCAACTGTTCTTCCATCTCGCTTCCCTAATCTTCTAGTCAACGGCTCTGCAGGTATCGCTGTTGGAATGGCCACAAATATCCCTCCGCATAATTTGGGCGAAGTGGTTCAGGCTGTTTGTTGGGCTCTTGAGAATCCAGATGCAACTTCAGAAGAAACTCTCGCAAAAGCCATGAGCTTTGTGAAAGGCCCAGATTTTCCAACTAAGGCTCTAATTGTCGGTCGCGATGGAATTGAGTCGGCCTACCGAACTGGCCGCGGATCAATCATTATGCGTTCTGTAATTGAAATTGAAGAGATCAACAAGCGAACTTGTCTTGTTGTCACCGAACTTCCATACCAAGTGAACCCAGATAACCTCGCTCTGAAAATCGCAGACCTGGTTAAAGATGGCAAAATCAAAGGCATTGCCGATGTGCGCGATGAAGGAAATGAGCGTCTTGGTCAACGTCTAGTCATCGTCCTACGTAACGACGCAACCCCAAAGGTTGTCATTAATAACCTTTATAAACACACACAACTTCAGGACTCATTTGGAGCCAATATGTTGGCGCTGGTGGATGGTGTTCCACGCACACTTCGCCTAGATGAATTTATTCGTTATTACATCGACCACCAGGTTGAAGTAATTGTTCGCCGCACTAGATACCGTCTGGCTGCCCGCGAGCAACGTGCACATATTTTGCAAGGTTACTTAAAAGCCCTTGATGCTCTTGATGCGGTTATCGCATTAATTCGCGCTTCAAAAACACCCGAAGAAGCCCGCACAGGTTTGATGCAATTACTTGATGTTGATGAAGTTCAAGCAAATGCAATTTTGGATATGCAGCTTCGCCGTATTGCTGCCTTGGAACGTCAAAAAATCAATGACGAATACAATGAATTAATGGCTGAAATCAAGGAACTCAACATCATCCTTGCGAGCGAAGCTAAACAAAGAGAAATTATTAAAGTTGAACTGCAAGAACTTTCGGAGAAGCACGGCAACGAACGTCGCACACAAATAATTGCTGGCGACACAGATATGTCGATTGAAGATTTAATTCCAAATCAGGAAGTCGTTGTAACAATTACCCGAGGCGGATACAGCAAGAGAACAGTTGCAGATCTTTATCGCGCGCAACGCCGTGGCGGCAAAGGAGTTAAAGGGGCTGCTCTAAAGCAAGATGATTTTGTGGAGCACTTCTTCACTGCCTCGACGCACGACTGGCTTTTGTTTTTCACAAACAAAGGACGTGTCTATCGCGCAAAGGTTCATGAACTACCTGATGCAGGTCGAGATGCTCGCGGACAACATGTTGCAAATCTTTTGGAATTCAAGCCAGATGAATCGATTGCCCAAGTAATTGCTATTAGTGATTACGGTTCACACCCATACATTGTTATTGCAACACGTAGTGGAATGGTGAAGAAATCACCACTTCCAGAATACGACAGCCCACGCTCCGGTGGCTTAATCGCAATTAACCTTAAAGAGAACGACGAAGTTGTTTCAGCGTCTCTCGTGAGTGAGAAGGACGAACTTCTTCTTGTATCAAGAAAAGGCATGTCACTTCGATTTGCTGCAAATGAAGAATCAATTCGATCTATGGGACGTTCAACATCAGGCGTCATTGGAATGAAATTCCGCAATGACGATGAGTTGTTGACGATGGCAGCCATCAACGGTGAATCCAAAGATCAATTCGTATTCACAGCAACAGATGGCGGATATGCAAAACGGACAAGTTTGGACGAATATCGCCCACAGGGCCGTGGTGGAATTGGTGTCAAAGCAGCAAAGATTGACGAAGGTTCTCGTGGAGTCTTGGTCGGGGCGATGATTGTTCAACCAAAAGATGAAATTCTTGCAATCACATCTGGTGGAACTGTTATGAGAACTCCAATCGATGAAGTTCGTGAAACCACGCGCGATACCCTCGGAGTTCGCCTTGTGAACCTCAACGAAGGCATCACCGTGGTCTCGATTGCGTTGGTAAAAGAGGAGTAATTCCTGTATTTTGCGCCTGCGCCTATAAGTCGGGTAACCTAGCGCCTCTTGTTCACACCAATGTCAGAAATGGCAACGGAGAGAATGAGGGCCTATAGCTCAGCCTGGTTAGAGCGCTTCCCTGATAAGGAAGAGGTCCGTGGTTCAAGTCCACGTAGGCCCACTAGCAAGACAGATGTACAGTACGACCGCTAATAACGGGGACTTAGCTCAGTTGGTAGAGCACCTGCTTTGCAAGCAGGGGGTCAGGGGTTCGACCCCCCTAGTCTCCACTAAAACCCGCTAACTTCGGTTGGCGGGTTTTTTTAATTTGAAACTTAAAAACTTTTAAAACTTAGTAACTTTTACAACACGACCATTCGCAGCATATGTGGTCCAAGTTCCAGATTGTTCACCATCTTTAAATGAACCAGTTCTCATGATTGATCCATCAATACGATAAAACTTCCACAAACCATTAATTTTCGAACCTTTATATTTACCTTCTGCCTTAATGCCACCGTTTTTGTAATACTCAATAAAAACGCCGTTCTTCTTTGGGTACGACGTGTTGATGTGTTCTAAGCGCGTCAATAAGATTTTCTTCAGCAGTGGCTTTGGAAAAGGTTTATCCAAACCAAACTGAATTGTTCCTTTGCTTACCGAATAATTTGCGAGCTCTTTTTCCAAATGCTCTGCAATAGAACCAGAGGCAGGGAACAAACTGTTGTGGCTCTTAAATCCCATAACATGGCAAAGATTGTCATCACCAATTTTGAGAGTCGGCATACCCCAAGCAATCGCTCGCTCTGCTCGTGGAAAGAGAGCCTCCGCGGCAGCTATCGTCGCAAGTAGAGCCTTTTGCTGTTCTTTAGGGAACTTCTTGAATACTGCTTGAAAATTCACAGTGGTCATAAGCCGCAAATTAGCACTTTTACCCTTTTCTCGGAATAATTCCTGCCATGACACAAGCAACCCTTCACACATCAGCCGGCGACATCGTCGTAGAACTTTTTCCAAATCACGCACCTAAGACAGTTGCCAACTTTGTTGAACTCGCAACTGGTGCACGTGAATGGGTAGACCCAAACACGGGTGAAAAATCCACTGCAAACCTTTACGACGGTACAGTTTTTCACCGCGTCATTGCTAACTTTATGATTCAAGGCGGAGACCCACTTGGTACAGGTACCGGCGGACCTGGATATCGCTTTGCCGATGAATTCCACCCAGAACTTAACTTTGATCGCCCATATCTACTTGCAATGGCTAACTCAGGCCCAGGAACAAACGGTTCACAATTCTTTATCACTGTGACAGAAACAGCTTGGCTCAACCGCAAACACACAATATTTGGTGAAGTTAAAGATGCAGCATCGCAGAAAATTGTTGATGCGATTGCAACAACAAAGACTGGTGCCGGAGATCGTCCACTTCAAGCCATAAAGATCAATTCAGTTTCAATTACTGAATAACTATGAAAGAGAAGGATTCGCTTACAACG
>CAIUFY010000017.1 GCA_903898555.1 uncultured Actinomycetes bacterium | reverse complement strand
AGAATAAAGGAAACAATTGCGATGAATGGAACAATTCCAAGGAGTGAAGCATCAGTATGTGGCCATATTGCGCCAGCTCCCTCTGCTCCCCAAAAAATTCCAAAAGATGTGAGCATGATTCCAACAGTAAATTTCATCGTGTTCTCTGGTACACGTGCAAGTGGCTTGCGAAGGGCGAACCCTGATGCTGCAACGATAATGACTGCTGCCAATGCTGCTAAAGAGGCTAATGTGATTTGATGTTGAATCGTTCCAAATGTAAGAACTATAAAAGCTACTTCCAAGCCTTCTAGCAAGACACCTTTGAATGAAAGCGTGAAGGCATACCAATCAGCGACACCAAAGCGCTTGCCTTCTTTTGCCTTTCGCGCCGTTGCTAATTCTTCTTGAAAAATTTTATCCTCATCGTGAAGTGCCTTAAATCCCGAACTTCTTAAAATTGCTTTACGGATCCACTGCAATCCAAATACCAATAACAATGTGCCAACAAAGAGTCGTAGACCGTTAATTGGAAGCGAGGATATTGAAGGACCTATCGCAACAATGATGACGCCAAGAAGACCCAAACCCGCTCCTGTGCCAAGAAGGGCTGATTTCCAATCCCTTGCCGTTCCTGCCGCCAAAACGATTGTGGTTGCCTCAACCGCTTCTACCGCACATGCAAGAAATACCGAAAGAAACAGCGCGAGTCCACTCATGGAATTAGTGTACTTTTTTATACAACTCAAGATGCATTTATGGAATCATTCTTTTATGAACATCGTTCGTGAGGCAATTGAATCAGATCGCGAAGATGTCATTTCCGTGTGGGCTTCTTGCGACTTAATAAAACCACAAAATGACCCCCGGACAGATTTTGACCTTGCTCTAAATACTTCAACATCCACAATTTTGATTCTTGAATGTGAAAACCAGATTGTTGGGGCCGTAATGATTGGCTTTGATGGTCATCGGGGCTGGCTTTATTACTTCGGTGTTAAACCGGCTTTTCAGAGTTTGGGCAATGGCCGCATACTCCTGAGCGCTGGAGAGGAATGGCTAGCAAATCGCGGTGCACCTAAGGCGATGCTCATGGTCCGAAATTCAAATTCAAAAGTCATCGGCTTCTATGAGCGACTTGGCTTTGGAATCGAAGAGACGTCGGTTCTTGGAAAACGCCTTTAAAGATTTAGATCAACACATTTCTTGCACTGGTGGGCGGTGAGGGTTTCGAACCCCCGACATCCTCGGTGTAAACGAGGCGCTCTACCACTGAGCTAACCACCCAATACCTGCTCAACGTGGAGGTCGAGCAAGCCTGCGTACTCTACTAGGAGTCGCACGGGAGTGGAAATTGACTCCTTGCTCGCTTGAAATACCCGGTGAATTGGAGAATGGTGTGGCGGTGGCCAGCCAATCCCGCTCAAAAACGTGGATCTACCTGGCCCTTTTCAATTCTGTTTTCATTCAAGCGAGTACCTATCTCGCGCGTCCAATGATTTCCTATAAGTTGATAGAGCTACACGCTTCATCATTCATCATTGGAACATTCGGCGGTCTCTACGCACTAGTCCCCCTACTCCTCGCAATTCCTATTGGCGGAGTGATCAACAAATATGGTGAGTCGAGACTAATTCTCTTGGGGACTCTCCTCATCATGACGGCAGCGCTGGGATTATCGAGATCGACTTCAGTTCTCGTTATGGTCTTCTGGGTTGCACTTATGGGAAGCGCACAATTTCTTTGCATGGTTGGCGCGCAAGCAATGTTTGCAAACCGAAGTGAAGATTTTCATTATGAAAAATTCTTTGGTTACTACACATTTAGCGCCGCCCTTGGGCAACTCATTGGCCCACTTATTGGCTCGGCGACCTCACACTCATCGGGGTTGATTCCAAAGTCCATCGGTCATGCATTCTTTGCGGCAGCGGTTCTCTCATTCATCGGATTAGTTCCAATTCTTGGCTGGGCAAAGAAATCACATCACCAAGAATTTGTTCCTCAACGCACCTCTGGCGTCATGGGAATGTTGGGAAACCCTTCCATGAGATCAGCGATGCTTGCAAGCCTGGCAATATCTTCAGTGGTTGATGTACTCGTCGTTTTTCTACCAGTTCTTGGAAAAGAACGTGGATTCTCTGCCAGTTCAATCGCAATGATTCTGGCAATTCGCGCACTTACAAGTATGGCTTCACGCGTTTACTTGGGCGAAGTGACTAAAAAACTTGGATTTAGAAATCTACTTCTGGGAAGTATGGCCCTATCCTCAATTTCACTTTTACTGGCGATTGCAGCCAACACCGTTTTGCTTTTGGCAATCGTTATTGGCATTGCGGGTGTCGCGCTGGGCGTAGGTCAACCAATGACCATGGCTTGGGTTTCGAGAATTTCAAAGCAAGATGAACGATCGCTAGCTATATCGGTGCGACTTGCAGGGAACAGATTTGGGCAATTTACACTGCCATTAGTGGCCGGTGCTCTTGCAGCACCTTTTGGTGCCAACTCTGTATTGGCTGCGATGTCAATATTAATCGCAAGCTCATCCCCTGCAGTCGTTAAAACCTTTAGGAAATAGATTTAGATAGTTGCGAGCGCAGCTTTGTATTCAGCAATATTGCGAGCATCGCCTAGACCATTCACGATAGTCCAGCGAACGACGCCTTCTTTATCGATGATGAAAGTCCCGCGCACTGCACAACCTCTTGTCTCATCAAAAATTCCGTAAGCCGCAGCTACTGCGCCGTGTGGGTAAAAGTCCGAGAGCAAAGGAAATTTGTAGTTCTCTTGATCTGCAAAGACTCGCTGAGTGAATTGTGAATCGCATGAAAGTGCAAGAAGTTCAACGTCATCGTTCTGGAATGCGGCGAGGTCATCGCGAATACCGCAAAGTTCCCCAGTGCAAATACCTGTAAATGAGAACGGGTAGAAAAGAAGTACAACCTTCTTCTTTCCCTTAAAAGACGAGAGGGTTACTTCCTCTCCATGTTGATTCTTAAGAGTGAAATCCGGTGCTAACTCGCCAATTTCGATTGCCATAATAAGTGGGTATCCGTTCTTATCTCTTTGATTTGTGTGGCACTAATCTAGTGGCAGTCCAATGCGGCGTTGCAACAAAAGTTGTGGTCTGAGTCAGGCCTGCTGTTGGAACGGCATCTTGGATTTCGCTAGGTGGAGTGTGGCCAGGTTGCCCCATCTTTGGATTCATGAGCCAGATGTGACCCTCTTCGGTGAGGAAAGTTAAAGCGTCTACCAGTTCATCAACAAGGTCACCGTCTTCTTCGCGCCACCAAAGAATCACTCCATCAACAACTTCTTGTGAGTCATCGTCAAGAAGCGGACTTCCGCATTTGAGGGCGATTGCCTCTTGAAGTTGCACGTCACAATCCTGCGGGTCAAAGCCCAGTTGCAGGATTAACTCCCCGCTCTTGATTCCCATCCGCTCGACAGCTGAAGTTACTTGTGGGTTCAAGCCAAAGCCCTTGAAGCTAGTTTCACAGGAGTAGTCCACCCAACCTTTGGCGCTTCCGCAAGTACCGCACTAGCAATGAATCCGAAAATTCCATCCCAAAAGGTGAGCAGGTGGTGGTGCTCGATGTGACTAGAGACCCCCTGAGGGGGAAAGATAGGGGCATGACCAACCAGAGCGAAAATAGTCAGGCACCAGACCACCTCCTCGGCCAGCTAGTGGATACAGATCCTGCGGAGACGGCCGAGTGGAGAGATTCTCTGGACGCAGTCCTAAAAAACGCTGGACCAGTTCGCGCTAGATATCTGATGTTGTCTATGTTGCAACAGGCTCGAGAAAAGAATGTTGGCATCTCAAGCGTGCGCTCAACAAATTACATCAACACGATTGCTCCTGAAAGCGAACCTTCGTTCCCGGGCGATGAAGATATGGAAAGAAGAATTCGCAGAATCATTCGCTGGAATGCGGCAGTGATGGTTCACCGTGCGCAACGCCCAGGCGTTGGAGTTGGCGGACATATTTCTTCATTCGCTTCATCTGCAACACTTTATGAAGTTGGGTTCAATCACTTCTTCCGTGGAAAAGATCATCCAGGCGGCGGAGACCAGATTTATTTCCAAGGTCACGCAAGCCCAGGCATGTATGCACGCGCATTTGTAGAAGGCCGATTCTCTGAAGATCAGATGGATGGATTCCGACAAGAGCTTTCAAATGATGCTGGAGGACTCTCGTCATATCCTCATCCTCGTTTGATGCCAGACTTTTGGCAGTTCCCAACAGTTTCAATGGGGCTTGGACCAATCAATGCAATTTATCAAGCACGTTTTAATCGATACCTACAAGGTCGTGGAATTAAAGATACAAGCGAGCAACGAGTTTGGGCATTCCTTGGTGATGGCGAGACAGATGAGCCAGAGAGTCTTGGAGCGCTATCTCTTGCAGCTCGCGAAGGCCTTGATAATTTAACATTCGTTATTAACTGCAACTTACAGCGTCTTGATGGACCTGTACGCGGCAATGGCAAAATTATGCAAGAACTCGAATCAATCTTCGGTGGCGCCGGCTGGAATGTGATCAAAGTTGTATGGGGTCGCGAGTGGGATGAACTTCTTGCAAATGATCGCGAAGGTGCGCTCGTTGATCTCATGAACAAGACTCCGGACGGAGACTTCCAAACATTTAAGACAGAAGATGGCGCCTACGTTCGCGAGCACTTCTTTGGTCGCGATCCTCGCACTGCAGCACTAGTCAAAGACTGGAGCGATGAGAAGATTTGGGCACTTCGTCGCGGAGGCCACGATTATCGCAAGATGTACGCCGCTTACAAGGCTGCAACTGAACACAAGGGTCGTCCAACTGTAATTCTTGCTAAAACTATTAAGGGCTGGACGCTCGGATCAACATTCGAGGGTCGCAACTCAACTCACCAGATGAAGAAGATGACACAAGAGGACTTGATTGAATTCAAGAACCGCCTTCGCCTTCCAATTCCAGATGAAGCTATCGATAAGTATCTTCCTCCTTATTATCGTCCTGCAGAAGATTCACCTGAGTACAAGTATTTGATGGAACGTCGTCAATCACTGGGCGGATCAGTTCCTTCTCGCAGGAAGATTTCAAAGCCTCTACCTCAGCCACCTGCATCCACTTACGAGTCCGTGCAACGCGGTTCTGGAAATCAAGGCATCGCAACAACAATGGCTTTTGTCCGACTTCTTAAAGATCTCATTAAAGATCCAGAAATTGGAAAGCGCTTTGTTCCAATTATTCCTGACGAGGCTCGAACATTTGGAATGGATTCGCTCTTCCCAAGTCTGAAGATTTATTCACCTCACGGTCAGACGTACACAGCTGTCGACCGTGAATTGATGCTCTCCTACAAGGAATCAACCTCTGGCGTAATCCTCCACGAGGGAATTAATGAAGCTGGCTCAACTGCATCATTTACCGCCGTTGGTTCTTCGTACTCAACTCACGATGAACCGATGATTCCTATTTATATTTTCTATTCCATGTTTGGATTCCAACGTACCGGAGATGCATTCTGGGCAGCGACAGATCAGTTGGCTCGCGGCTTCGTTGTGGGTGCAACAGCAGGTCGCACAACTTTGAATGGTGAAGGACTGCAACACGAAGATGGACATTCACTTCTTCTTGCATCTACAAACCCTGCGGTTGTTGCATATGACCCTGCATTCGGATTCGAACTTGGTCACATCGTTCGCGATGGAATTCGCCGAATGTATGGAGAAAACAGTGAAAATGTTTTCTACTACCTCACCGTTTATAACGAGCCATATCCACAACCAGCTGAACCTGCAGGCCTAGATGTAGATGGTCTCCTAAAGGGCATGTACTTGTACTCCCCTGCTACTTCAAAGCACAAGCGCAAGGTTCAACTTCTTGCATCCGGAGTGGGCGTCAACTGGGCTCTTGAGGCTCAGAAGTTGCTCGACGAGCATTGGGGTGTTTCGGCAAATGTTTGGTCTGTCACTTCTTGGAATGAAATCCGTCGTGAAGGCCTAGAAGTCGATAGCCATAATTTGGTCAACCCTCACAACAAGAAGAGCGCGTTCATTACCAAGAAATTAGCAGGACATGAAGGCCCTGTAGTCGCAGTGAGCGACTTCATGAAGGCAGTCCAGGATCAAATTTCGCCTTGGGTAAAGAATCCATTTATCTCACTTGGAACTGACGGTTTCGGCCTTTCTGACACTCGCGGTGCGTTGCGTCGCCACTTCAAAGTGGATGCCGCTTCTATTACGATTGCCGCATTGTCACAACTTGCTGACGAAGGTGAGTTGAAGTCAAAGGTAGTTCAAGAAGCTATCGATCGTTACCAAATTAACGATGTAAAAGCTGCTGACCCTGGCAACACGGAAGGATCTGGATGATCACTCGCTTTCCAGTAGTAGATGTTGCACCTGCAACCTACTTTGGTGGTGAGTTTGTTCCGGCCAAGTGCATTACTGGCGAATCCTTATCTGTTTCTGCAACGATTTTTCGTGAGGGTCACGATACATTTTCAGCCAATGCCCTTCTCTTTGATCCACTTGGAAAATTGGTAGAGCGCAAATCGATGCGCGAGGTCTGGCCAGATTCTCAGAGCTATGAAGCTTGGGTAAAACCAAATTCACTCGGCTTATGGCATTTTGCGATTGAAGTCCTTGATGAAAAAGGAATAAAGGATCAATCAGAGAAATTTCCAATTCTTGTCGAGGCTCCGCGCGCATTGATTGGTGCCTGGTATGAATTTTTTCCTCGTAGTGAAGGTGCGATAAAGAATAAAGACGGTTCTATCGTCAGCGGCACATTCAAGACGGCACAAGCTTCCTTAAAGCGAGTTTCGGATATGGGATTCGATGTTCTCTATCTTCCACCGATTCACCCAATTGGTATTCAATTTCGCAAAGGAAAAAATAACTCCACAAAGGCTGAGCCTGGCGATCCAGGAGTCCCATGGGGCATTGGAAGCAAGGATGGTGGGCACGACGCCATTAATCCAGAGCTGGGGACACTCAAAGACTTTCAGGATTTTGTAGCTGCAGCCAAGAAGTTGAATATTGATATCGCTCTGGATCTAGCGTTGCAATGCTCCCCTGACCACCCTTGGGTTGAAACAAACGAAGATTTCTTTACAAAACGTCCCGATGGAACTATTGCGTACGCCGAAAATCCTCCAAAGAAATATCAGGATATTTACCCAATAAATTTTGATAACAATTACAAAGCGTTATTTGCTGAAGTTCTTCGAATTGTGAAGTACTGGATTGCGCAAGATGTCCGAATATTTCGAGTGGATAATCCGCACACAAAGCCGGTCAATTTTTGGCAGGACCTAATAGCGGCAATCAATTCTGAATTTCCAGATGTTGTTTTTCTTGCAGAAGCATTCACAAAACCAACGATGATGCATGCCCTCGGTAAGGCTGGATTTCAGCAGTCATATACCTACTTCACGTGGAGGGTCACAAAGCAAGAACTAACCGAGTATGGCCGTGAAGTTTCAAAAGGAACAAGTGCTTTTTTCCGCCCAAATTTCTGGGTAAACACTCCAGATATTCTTCCCTTCCATCTCCAATCGGGCAATCCTGCAATATTTGCACTTAGAGCGGTTCTTGCGGCAACAATGTCACCTTCCTGGGGAATGTATGCCGGATACGAACTTTATGAGCACATTCCTTT
>CAIUFY010000016.1 GCA_903898555.1 uncultured Actinomycetes bacterium | reverse complement strand
TCCATTGCCAAAGCGTAGGTGACTAGTCATGCATATTGGGGCTTTATTGATTAGGCTTTTGAAAATATTAATTACTCGAGAGTAGAACTAATCTCAATTCCAAGACTCCGAAGGCGCTCTTTTCCACCATCATGAGCGGTCAATACAAATGGCTTTCCGTCTGGGCAAAGCGCAAAAGAATGCTCAAAGTGGGCACCATTGGATTTATCGGCCGCAATAACAGTCCAATCGTCAGACAAGACTTGGGTGCGTGCAGATCCACGAGTGATCATTGGTTCAATAGCGAGTGCCAGACCCACCTTAAGTTCAGGTCCGAGACCAGCTTTTCCATAATTCAAAACATGCGGCTCTTGGTGCATCTCAGTGCCAATTCCATGGCCACCGTATTCGCGCAAGATTCCATATTTTCCTTGTGAGTTTATGTACTCCTCGATGGCGGCAGAAATATCAGTGAGATGTCCCCCGACTTTTCCTTGTGCAATTCCACGCCACATAGATTCATCGCATACATCCATTAATTTTTGATCTTCAGGATCTATGACGCCAACGCCTATAGAAAAAGCGGAGTCACCATGCCATCCATCCACGATTGCTCCGAAGTCAATTGAAATAATGTCACCCTCAACAAATTTACGTTCATTTGGAATCCCATGAACAACTTCGTGATTGACGGAAGCACAAATAACATTTGGATAGCCGTGATAATTCAAGAACGAAGGAGTCGCTTTATTTTCTTTGAGAACTTTGACTGCAATGGCATCAAGATCAAGAGTTGTTACCCCTGGCTCGATCGCTTCTTTCATCAATCGAAGTGCTTCTGCCACAACAAGACCCGCAACGCGCATCTTTTTTAGTTGATCAAGAGTTTTAATTTGAATAGCCATTTGCTGCCGACTCTTTAGGAAACCGCTGCGTTCAAAGCACCTATTGCCCGAGACGTGATTTCTGAAACGTCACCTGCGGCTGGTGTGGTTATTAGCAAACCTTCAGCACGATAGAAAGCAATAATCGGTTTAGTTTGCTCGGCATATACGGTTAAACGATTTTGAATAACTTCTACGCTGTCATCTGTACGTTGGTAGAGCTCGCCTCCACATTTATCGCACTTGCCATCGACTGCAGGTTTTTCAAAAAGAACATGAAAACTTGCTTGGCAATCTTTACATGTGCGACGACCAGAGAGTCTCTCAACAATTACAGAATCATCTAGTGAGAGTTCAAGTACTGCATCTAGGGGAGTCTCTTTTTCTGCAAGAATTGCGCGTAATACTTCTGCCTGCAAAATATTTCGTGGATATCCATCCAGGAGAAATCCATTATCCAAATCGCCTTGATTAAGTCTGTCTTTTACCATGTCATTTGTAACAGAATCTGGAACTAATTGACCCTTATCTGAATATGACGCTGCAAGCTTTCCTAGCTCTGTTCCACCCTTTATATTCGCCCGGAATATATCTCCCGTTGAAATATGGGGAATGTTGTAATGAGCAGCAAGGTGAACAGCTTGAGTACCTTTTCCTGCTCCTGGTGGTCCAACCAGGATAAGGCGCATTAGTGGAGGAATCCCTCATATGAACGCTGCTGCAATTGGCTTTCAATCTGCTTGGAAGTATCCAAGCCAACGCCAACCACAATCAGAATAGCCGTTCCACCAAATGGGAAGTTAGAAGATGCGCTCACCATAATCAAAGCAATGATCGGAATGATGGCAACAAAGGCCAAGTACGCCGAACCAGGTGCTGTGATACGAGAAAGAACATACTGGAGATATTCACTTGTTGGTCGTCCCGAACGGATACCTGGAATAAATCCACCGTAAGTCTTCATATTTTCTGCAACTTCATCCGGGTTAAATGTGATTGCCACATAGAAGTATGTAAAGAATACGATCAAAGTTGCATAAGCAATGATGTAAATCGGGTGATCGCCCTTAACGAGGTTCTGCTGAACCCATACAGCCCAAGGAGCCTGACTTCCAGAGAAGTTCACAATAAGCGACGGGATATAGAGAAGTGATGATGCAAAGATAATTGGAATAACACCAGCTTGGTTCACCTTAATAGGGATATATGTGCTGGTTCCGCCGTAAGACTGGCGGCCAACTTGACGCTTTGCGTATTGAACTGGAATACGGCGTTGAGCTTGCTCAACGAATACAACTGCTGCAACAACTGCAACACCCATAACCATCACGACGAGGAAAGCGAAAATACCTTTTTGAAGTTTGATTGACCAAAGCTGTGTTGGGAATCGAGCGGCAATCGAAGTGAAGATGAGGATAGACATACCGTTACCGATACCGCGATCTGTGATCAATTCACCGAGCCACATAATTACTGATGTTCCGGCAGTCATAACGCAAACCATTGTTGCGATGTGAGTCCAAGAAGTATCAGGAATAATTGCAAGTGCACATCCGCTAAACAAACGACCTGGTGTGCGGGCAACAGCAATCAAACCTGTTGACTGCAAAACGCCAAGACCAATTGTTAAGTAACGGGTGTACTGAGTTAGTTTTGCTTGTCCAGATTGTCCTTCGTTCTTTAGTGCTTCAAAACGAGGAATAACAACTGTCAAAAGCTGAATAATGATAGAGCTGGTGATGTAAGGCATGATGCCAAGTGCGAATACAGAGAGCTGCAAAAGCGCTCCACCAGAGAAAAGGTTAACCAAGCCGAATAGGCCACCATTGTTTGCCTGCTTCAAACAGGTCTGGATATTTGTGTAAGAAACACCTGGTGTTGGGATAATTGAACCAAAACGGAAGAGACCCATGATCGCAAGCGTGAAGAAAATCTTCTTACGTAGATCAGGTGTCTTAAAGGCCTTACCAAATGCTGAAAGCATTTATCTCGCTCCTAAGCTGTCCGTTTCGGTTCTAAATACCTAATAAGTTAAATTATTACTTTTTTACTGCAGTAACTGTGCCACCAGCAGCTTCGATCTTTTCAGATGCTGAAGCAGAAAATGCATGAACAGAGAGATTTACCTTGACGGAAATTTCGCCGTTACCAAGCAACTTCACTGGGTAGCCATCGCGTACTGCACCCTTTGCAATGAGATCTTCAACAGTTACGTCTCCACCCTTTGGATAAAGTGCGTTAATTGTTGAAACATTCACTGGCTGGTATTCCACGCGCTCTGGGTTTTTGAAACCACGAAGCTTTGGAAGACGCATAACCAAAGGAAGCTGACCACCTTCGAAACCGGCACGAACAACGTTACGAGCACGTGTTCCTTTACCGCCACGACCAGCAGTCTTACCCTTTGATGCCTCACCGCGACCCTTACGAGTCTTTGTCTTCTTCGCTCCAGGAGCTGGACGAAGGTGATGTACCTTGAGAACCATTCTTATTCGACCTCCTCAACCTTAACGAGATGGCGAACAGCGACGACCATTCCACGAATTTCTGGACGATCTTCCTTCACCACAACGTCACCGATGCGCTTTAAACCAAGCGAACGCAAAGTTTCACGGTGTTCTGGACGACCGCCAACCTTGGAACGTAGTTGTGTAACTTTTAAACGAGGCATTATGCACCTACCGATGCGATGGCACGTACAAGAGCTGCAGGTGCGACATCTTCTAGGGATTTTCCGCGACGAGCTGCAATCGATGCAGGATCTTCAAGATCCTTCAAAGCTTGTGCTGTTGCATGAACCATGTTGATTGGGTTTGCTGAACCAAGAGACTTGGTCAAGACATCTGTAATACCGGCACACTCAAGTACGGCACGAACTGGGCCGCCTGCGATGACTCCGGTACCTGGGCTAGCTGGACGAAGTAGAACAATGCCCGCTGCCTTTTCACCTGTAACTGGGTGAGGAATAGTTCCGTTGACTACTGGGACCTTGAAGAATTGCTTCTTCGCATCTTCAACGGCCTTAGCAATAGCTTGAGGAACTTCCTTAGCCTTGCCGTAACCGATTCCGATTGTTCCCTTTTGATCACCGACGACAACAAGTGCTGTGAAGGAGAAACGACGTCCACCCTTTACAACCTTTGCAACGCGGTTGATGAAGACAACGCGCTCTGTGTATGGACTCTTCTCTTTTTCAGGTCCACCATCACGACGGTCGCGACGTTCACGACGATCGTTGCTCTTACCGCCGGCGTTATTATCGCCTGTACGAGGAGTTGTTGCTGGAGCTGCCATTAGAATTCCAATCCATTCTCGCGAGCACTGTCAGCAAGAGCTGCAATGCGACCGTGATACTTGCTTCCACCGCGGTCAAAGACCACTGCAGAAATTCCTTTTTCCTTCGCACGCTTTGCAACAAGTGCGCCAATTTCTTTTGCTTTGGCTGTCTTGTCGCCAGTTGCTGCGCGAAGATCGGCTTCCATTGTTGAAGCTGATGCAAGAGTTTGACCAATTGAATCATCAACAATTTGTGCCACAAGGTGACGTGAAGAACGTGAAACGACAAGACGAGGACGTAGAGCTGAGCCCACTACCTTCTTGCGAACACGGAAATGGCGACGGCGACGTGCGTTTTGCGCATTGCCTTTAACTACTTTAACTCCGATAGCCATTATTTCTTACCTGTCTTTCCTTGCTTGCGACGGATACGTGCGCCGTCGAGGTGGAGACCCTTGCCCTTGTATGGATCAGCCTTGCGAAGCTTTTGAATCTTCGCTGTTGTCTCACCAACGAGTTGCTTATCGATACCGATAACCTGCAACTTTGTTGCTGACTCAACCTTGAAGGTGATTCCTTCTGGAGCTGGGAAAGCGATTGGGTGTGAGTAACCAAGAGCGAATTCAAGATCCGTACCCTTTTCAGTTACCTTGTAACCAACACCTACGATGTTGATTGTCTTTGCATAACCGTTAGTTACACCCTCGAGCATGTTTGAAACCATGGTACGTGACATACCGTGGAGTGAACGTGCTGTACGTGAATCATCAGGACGAGCTACAACCAAAGTTGTATCTTCCTTCGAAACTGAAATTGGCTCAGAGATGGTGAATGAAAGAGCGCCTTTAGGGCCCTTCACTGAAACATCTTGACCAGCGATTGTTACTTCGACTCCCGCAGGAATCGAAATTGGCTTACGACCGATACGTGACATGAGCGATCACCATACGTAGGCGAGAACTTCTCCGCCTACACCTTGCTTATTGGCTTGCTTATCTGTCAGCAGACCAGAGGAGGTTGAAATAATTGCAACGCCGAGTCCGCCGAGCACCTTTGGAAGGGCTGTTGACTTTGCGTAAACGCGAAGTCCTGGCTTACTTACACGACGAAGACCAGCAATTGAGCGCTGACGATCTGCGCTGAATTTAAGATCGATGGTGAGTGTCTTCCCGAAACCAGCAGCGTTATCTTCGACTTTAAAGCCGGCGATATAACCCTCCTGTTTCAAGATTTCGGCAATACGAACTTTTACCGATGATGATGGCATTGAAACCACATCATGGTAAGCAGAGTTCGCATTGCGCAGACGTGCGAGCATGTCTGCGATTGGATCTGTCATTGTCATTCTTGGCCTTTGGCCTTTCTCGAAATGGTTTCCATCTCTGGACCTATTACGTAGTTAGTAGTTGGATAAAAATAGAAGTGTGATTACCAAGATGCCTTGGTGATGCCTGGAAGTTCGCCTTTGTGTGCCATCTCGCGGAAACAGATACGGCAGATGCCGAACTTCTGATAAACCGCATGTGGGCGACCACAACGCTGGCAACGTGTGTAACCACGTACCTTGAACTTTGGCTTACGAGCCGCTTTGACCTTGAGTGATGTCTTTGCCATTTTTTATGCCTCCTTGAAAGGGAAACCGAGAGCTTTTAGAAGCTCGCGACCCTCTTCATCGGTCTTAGCTGTGGTCACAAAAGTAATATCCATACCGCGTGTGCGATCTAGCTTGTCTTGTTCGATTTCAGGGAATACAACCTGCTCGGTCAGACCGAAGGTGTAGTTACCGTTTCCATCAAACTGCTTTGGAGACAAACCGCGGAAGTCACGAATACGAGGCAGTGCGATTGAGAGAAGACGATCTGTGAACTCCCACATACGGTCATTGCGAAGTGTTACGTGCGCACCGATTGGCTGACCCTCACGAAGCTTGAATTGAGCAATCGACTTACGTGACTTAGTTACTTGTGGCTTTTGGCCTGTAATAACTGTCAAATCTTTGATTGCACCTTCGATGAGCTTTGAATCGCGAGCAGCTTCGCCGACACCCATGTTCACAATTACCTTGGTAATTGTTGGGATCTGCATGACATTCTTGTAACCAAACTTGCTCTGAAGAGCAGGCTTAATCTCAGCTGCATAACGCGCCTTGAGTCTAGGAGTTGTTGCAGATGCTGTATCGATTGTCATGATTAGACGTCCTTCCCTGTGCGACGAGAGATACGAACGTTCTTACCCTCATCATTTTGACGCGCACCTATACGAGTGCGCTTGCCATCATCGCCTACCAACATCACATTTGAAATGTGAATTG
>CAIUFY010000015.1 GCA_903898555.1 uncultured Actinomycetes bacterium | reverse complement strand
GGACTACTTGTCGGAAGATCGTGTGGAAATTCGTTACACACTTCCTCTTGCAGAAATTGTCTTTGATTTCTTTGATCAATTGAAATCTCGTACACGCGGTTACGCCTCCCTTGATTATGAGCCAATCGGTGAAGAGCCGGGCGATCTTGTGAAGGTGGACATCTTGCTACAGAGCGAGAAAGTTGATGCATTTAGTGCAATCGTTCACCGAGATAAAGCGTATGCCTACGGAATGTCTATGACCGTGAAATTGCGCGAACTCATTCCAAGACAACAGTTTGAGGTTCCAATCCAAGCAGCCATCGGTGGCAAAATTATTGCGAGAGAAACTATCCGCGCGATTCGAAAAGATGTCTTGGCTAAGTGTTATGGCGGCGATATCTCTCGTAAACGCAAATTATTGGAGAAGCAAAAAGAAGGTAAGAAGCGCATGAAGATGGTTGGTCGCGTGGAAGTACCTCAAGAAGCATTTATTGCAGCGCTTTCAACTGGTGAAGAAAGCTCAGACGATAAGGATAAGAAGAAGTAGCTATGGAAGCGCGCGCAGATCATCTCGCGTTTTATATCCATATTCCTTATTGCGTAAAACGCTGCGGTTATTGTGATTTCAATACTTATACGCCTGCTGAACTACAAGTTCAATCTTCGCTAGAGGTCATCTCGCATGACTATATCGACCTTGTTATTCAAGAGATTCAATCTTCCAGAAAGATTTCAAAGGCCACATTCGTTCCAAGTATCTTCTTTGGGGGCGGAACTCCAACGTTGATGCAACCGAAAGATCTTGGTCGAGTTATCGATGCCATTAAGGAAAATTACTCTTTGACGCCAGATTGTGAAGTAACAATCGAAGCGAATCCAGATACCGTCTCGCCAGAGTTGCTCGAAAATCTTCTCAAAGCCGGGTTTAACCGTATTTCATTTGGTATGCAGTCTGCTGTTCCACACGTTCTTGAAGTTCTTGATCGAACGCATAATCCTGCAAATGTAGAGAAAGCAGTTCTGGCAGCTCGCGAAGCTGGTTTTGCCGAAGTGAGTGTCGATTTAATTTATGGAACGCCGGGTGAGTCAATGGCGGATTGGGAATTAACAGTTGACACCGCACTAAGTCTGCCCATCTCACATATTTCTGCGTACGCGCTTATTGTCGAAGATGGCACAAAACTTGCAGTTCGCGTTAAGAGGGGCGAAGTCATAATTCCCGATGATGATGAAACGGCAGATAAATACATTCTTGCTGATAACAAGTTTCGTGCAGCTGGCATGGATTGGTATGAACTTAGCAATTGGAGCAAGCCTGGTTCTGAATGTAAGCACAACCTTTTCTACTGGTTTGGAGAGAATTGGTGGGGAGCTGGTCCTGGCGCTCACTCGCATATAAATGGGCGCAGATGGTGGAATGTGAAGCATCCTTCGGCATATAAAGAGAAGATTCTCACTTCTGGAGATCCGACTCATGAAAGTGAAACTCTTTCAGCGACCGAGAGGGAAGAGGAGCGACTTCTCCTCAATATTCGTTTACCGCGAGGAATTGCACGTATCTCGCTAAATTCCCAGCAGGAACAAAAACTCGAGTCTTTTGTTGCAACCGGCCACCTTTCGCAAGAAGACTGGAATGAGGGAATAGTCACTCTGACACAAGCAGGACGCCTCCTGGCGGACAAGATTGTCCGGGACGCCCTTACTGAGACGCTGATATAAACTTATATGACTATGCATGAGCGCCAACTAGAAGTCCTTCGGGCAATCGTTGAAGAATATGTATCGACGGAAGAACCAGTCGGTTCGAAGATTATTGCCGCGCGCCATCAGTTAGGCGTTTCTCCAGCCACAATCAGAAACGACATGGCGGCTCTCGAAGAACAAGGTCTGATCACGCAGCCTCATACAAGCGCTGGCCGTATTCCAACAAATACTGGTTACCGCCTTTTTGTGGACAAGATTGAAGAGGTTAAGCCTCTTTCCGTTCCAGAACGTCGAGCAATTGAGAATTTCTTAGCAAACTCACACGATATGGATGAATTGCTTCAGCGCACAGCTCGCCTCCTTGCTCAACTGACGAATCAAGTCGCGATGATTCGCATGCCGCATCAAGATCGGGTGGTCGTAGCAGGAACTGCAAATCTAGCCTTATCTATACATGACAGCGCATCGGCCTTGCACCCAATTCTTGAATCACTTGAGGAACAAGTTGTGCTTCTTAAATTGTTATCTAATGCCGAGGGCTTTCTTAATGTGAAAATTGGCGATGAGCAGCCAGATCAAGGGCTCCAAGCAACAAGTTCTGTAAGTATGGGTTATGGACAGGGAGCGATTGGAATTCTTGGGCCAACTCGCATGGACTACGCAAGTTCTATGACAGCTGTTCATGCAGTCGCTCGGTACATTGGACGATTTATCTCGGAAGGTAATTAATGGCTGATCACTACAACGTACTCGGAGTCGACCGCGACGCATCATTTGATGAAATTAAGAAGGCGTATCGAAAACTGGCGCGTGAATATCATCCGGATGTAAATCCCGACCCTGAACATCAAGAAAAATTTAAAGAGATTACAACCGCATACGAGATCCTCAGTGATCCAGATAAGCGCCAACGATTTGATTTGGGCGGCGATCCATTTTCTCAAGGTGGCTTCGGCGGTCAAAATTTTGGCTTCGGCGATATTATGGATGCGTTTTTTGGAAGTGGCGGCGGCGGAGGTCGTGGTCCAAGACCGCGCCATCGCGCTGGACAGGATGCACTTCTTCGCGTTGAGGTAAATCTTGAAGAAGCCTGCTTCGGGACTGAACGTGAAATAAGCGTTGAGACGGCCGTTCTTTGTGAATTGTGTGGAGGTACTGGCTGCGCACATGGCGCAAAACCGGCAACCTGTCAGATTTGTAAAGGTCGAGGTGAAGTACAACAAGTCACGCGTTCGTTTATCGGACAAGTTATGACAAGTCGCCCATGCAATAACTGCCAAGGATATGGATCTGTAATAACAAGCCCATGCGCTGAATGTGCTGGCGATGGACGCGTACGTGCAAAACGAAACATTTCCGTCAAAATTCCGGCCGGTGTTGAAAATGGAAATCGTATTCAAATGAGCGGCCAGGGAGAAGTTGGTCCAGGCGGCGGTCCTGCTGGCGATTTATATATCGAAATTCTTGAACGCCCACACGACTTATTAGTACGCGACGGAAATACGCTTCATGCATCAATTTCAGTTCCTTTCACTTCG
>CAIUFY010000014.1 GCA_903898555.1 uncultured Actinomycetes bacterium | reverse complement strand
CTTCCGACTGACATTGTCGTAGCACCAGAATTCGCAATCGACTCAATTCCAACAATCGTGAACGCCGATGAAATTCCGGCCGATCAAATGGGGCTAGATATAGGGCCGAAGACTGCCGAAGCGTTTGCTGCAGCAATTCGCGAATGTGAAACAGTATTTTGGAATGGACCAATGGGCGTCTTCGAATTTCCCAATTTTGCACATGGCACAAAAGTTGTCGCACAAGCTCTGACGGAAGTTAAAGGCTTGTCAGTCGTTGGGGGAGGAGATTCGGCAGCTGCTGTCCGCGCTCTTGGTTTTGCTGATTCAGATTTTGGTTACATTTCAACCGGTGGAGGAGCATCGCTTGAATATCTTGAAGGAAAAGAACTTCCAGGAATTTCCGCGTTAGCTTAGTTTTACTCACATTAAAGGAGCACGTATGCGTAAGCCACTCATTGCAGGTAACTGGAAAATGAACCTCAACCATCTTGAGGCTATTGCAGTTACACAAAAGCTTTCTTATTCTCTAGAGGATAAGGATTTCGATGCTGTCGATGTGTGCGTAGTACCTCCGTTTACTGACATACGTTCTGTCCAAACTCTGATCGACGGAGATCGTCTTCGCCTTCAGTACGGAGCGCAAGACCTTTCACCAGATGCATCTGGCGCTTTCACCGGCGATATTTCAGGATCAATGTTGAACAAGCTTGGATGTACATATGTAGTAGTCGGTCACTCCGAACGCCGCGCAATCCACAAAGAGAGTGATGCGCTAGTAAATAAGAAGATCAAGGCAGCACTTGCCAATGAATTGACACCAATTTTCTGCATCGGCGAGGAGCTTGAAATTCGCGAGGCGGGCACTCACGTAGAGCACGTGCTAAATCAAGTTCGAAACGGTTTGGCTGGTTTTCATAAGCCAGAACTCAAGAAGATTGTCTTCGCGTATGAACCCGTATGGGCTATTGGCACAGGCAAGACTGCGACGCCTGAGGATGCACAGGAAGTATGTTCTGCAATTCGCGTAGAGCTAGCAAAGATTGGGAGCGATGAAATCGCGGAGGCAGCCAAGATTCTTTATGGTGGATCTGTGAAATCTTCGAATATCGTTGAGATTATGAAGCAAGCTGATGTGGATGGTGCTCTCGTAGGCGGGGCAAGCCTGGATCCTGAGGAATTTGCGCGTATTTGCAAGTTTCACCGAGTCGCGTAGGCCATAAGTTCGATAGTTAAAGCAGGTGACTGGGGTATCCTTCTCCAGTTACAAGCCCTAGGGCTTGAAAGAGGCAATCTAGTTTGGAGTAATCGTGGTTCTAGCTCTATCAATCATTTTGGTGATCACAAGTATCTTGATGATCCTCTTGGTTCTTCTTCACAAGGGTAAGGGAAGCGGACTTTCCGACCTTTTTGGCGGCGGCGTTTCTTCAAATTACGGCGGATCTTCCGTTGTGGAGCGAAATCTAGATCGCATCACAATCGTGGTCGGCGGTCTCTGGTTTGCAGGAGTCGTTGCACTCTCCTTGGTACTAAAGAAGTAAGAGTTTTTTTAATCAGGTTAATTTGCTTAAATTGAAGGAGTAAACGATGGCAGGAAGTGCAATTCGCGGAAGTCGCGTTGGCGCTGGCCCAATGGGCGAAGCAGAACGTGGCGAGGCAATTGGTCGTTTCCGTGTTTCATATTGGTGCGCCAATGGACATGAAACCCGTCCTTCTTTTGCAGAAGATGGAACTGTTCAGATTCCAGCAGAATGGGATTGCCCACGTTGTGGTTACCCAGCTGGCTTAGATAAAAACAAGCCACCTCTGCCAGTAAAGAATGAGCCATACAAGACTCACCTTGCTTACGTGAAGGAACGCCGTACAGAGGCAGAAGCTTCAAAGATTCTTGCAGATGCCTTAGCTCACCTACGCGGCGAGGATTAATCCTTAGCTTTTAAAAGCTTCAATCAATTCGTTAATTCCCGCTTCTCGATTTTTCAAGTGAAATCGAAGGAGCGGGAGTTTTTTTCCCCCGAGTGCTTCTCCGTCACCAAGAGCTTGCGCCATCAGAAGTGTATGAAAAGAAAATTCTTTTCCAGGGATATTAAGATCGCGCGAATTTTCGCCAGTGATCTGGATGAATGCCCCGTTTTGTTGGCCCCCCTTGTGATACTGACCTGTTGAATGCAAGAAGCGTGGACCCCAACCAAAACTTGTTCCGACGCCAGATATCTCGGCGACTTTGGATCGCAATTGAGTCACTCTGTCGTCAATACCGCGAGCCAAATATGCCATTATCGCAATGTAGTGAGGGCTCTCTTTCAAGAAATCATCAATCTGACCACTGAGTGAATTTGCCTTTGAGTTTGAGAAAACTTGGATATTCGAAGTTTCAAATACGGGATCAAGCCGTGGAACTTTGTTTCCCCACGAGTTCAACAACGCAAGAGCTCTCACTTTTGCATCCTGAACATTCGGTTGGTCATAAGGATTAATCTGAAGTGGAACTGCGATAAGTGCGGTGACCCACTCCCACAAAATAAATTGGGCTCCTAAAGGTGCTTCGACGACAATATCCACATCGGCTGGTGCAAATCCAACCGTAAGGGCTGGTCCAGAAATGCTTGCGTTCTTTGACTCAATCGCAATTGGAAAGAAACCTTTTCCTTCCTTTCCTGTTGACTCAGCGATGAGTTGCTCAATCCAATCCGATAGACCGGGAACTTGTGACTCTGAATCGAAGAAAGCGATATTTTGTTCTTTGGCTTCCAATACCAGGCAGGCAATTTCTATAGCGGCAGATTCTTTTGTTAAAAAGGATTGCGAAGCCTCGTGGGCATCGTTGAGGAGTTCGCTGACATCAATGCCTAGCGCAGCGGCCGGTACAAGTCCAAAAGCGCTTAGCACGCTAAAGCGTCCACCTACATTAGGGTCTGCATTAATAACAAAATACTCAAGCGCACGGGATTCGATGTCAAAAGGTGAATCCGGGTCTGTAACAATCACGAAATGGTCGCGCGGATCTAAACCAGCATCAATGAACTTCTGAGTGAAGTAGGCCTTTTGTGAAGCAGTTTCTGCAGTGGATCCAGATTTCGACCCCACAATTACTGCTACGTTACTTAAGTCAAGAGGTGTCGCAGCCATAATCTGGTCAGGATCGGTTGAGTCAAGAAGGATAAGTGATTTCTTGAACGTCTTTGCAAGAACTTCAGGACCAAGTGATGATCCACCCATTCCCGCTAAAACAAATGTCGTCAAACCTTTCTTTGAAATCCACTCTTGCAAACGAGAGAGTTCAGGAAGCAACGCTCTGCTTGAGCTTGGCAAATCAATCCAATTAAGTCTGATTGAGCTTTCTGCCTCTGCTTCTTTGCCCCATAGAGTGAAGTCTTTGGCGGCAATTCTTGGCGACGCTTCAAGCAAAGTCTGGTAAAGCTCTGAGCTTCTATTAACTGAAGTCTTGCTACTTACCCGAATGTTCATTCTTGAACCGATTCAACATTTTCAAGAAGTTGCTCCCAGGCCTTTTCGAATTTAGCAACCCCGTCATCTTCAAGAAAATTGACTACAGACTTAAAATTAATCCCTGCGGCCGCAAGTGAATCAAAAGTCTTTCGTGCGGATGAATACTCGGAAGTGATTGTGTCGCCACGAAAAACGCCGTGACTTCTCACTTCATTGAGCGTTCCTTCAGGCATTGTGTTTACGCAATTTGGAGCAATCAACTCGATGACATAGCGTGTTGAGTCATATGACTTATCTTTTACTCCAGTCGACGCCCAAAGCGGTCGTTGCATGTTCGCTCCATGTGCCGCGAGTTTTAGCCAACGCTGTGATTGAAGGACTTTTCGGTATGCCTCATATGCCAGCACCGCATTTGCGATTGCTGCCTTACCTCGAAGAGGACTGTTAGGAGAAATCGCGTCAAGTTTTGTGTCAATATCAGAGTCAATGCGGCTCACGAAAAACGAGGCGACTGAGTGAACGTTTGAGGTAGTCAGGCCTCGAGCCACTCGACGTTCAATTCCTCGTAAGTATGCATCCATTACAAGCTCATAGCGCTCCACCGAAAAGATCAATGTTACGTTAACGCTTATTCCTTGGGCAGTAAGTTCTTCAATTGCCGGAAGTCCGTCAAGAGTTGCAGGTACCTTAATTAAGAGATTAGGCCGATTGACCAAATTATGAAGAGCGATTCCTTGCGAGATAGTTTCGCTTGTGTTGTAAGCAAGCCGGGGATCGACCTCGATACTTACTCGACCATCAATCTGATTTGATTCCAGAAATGTAGATAGAAATAGGTCGCAAGCGCTGCGCACATCTGATGTCGTAAGTTCTGTAACAATGTCAGTAGTGCTCATTCCTTCCGCCCTGAGAGCCAAAATATCTTCTTTGTATAAATCTGATCCTGAGATCGCTGCAGAGAAAATACTTGGATTTGTGGTAACCCCAACAACGTTTGAACTCTCAATCAGTTCTACGAGCGAACCGCTTTGGAGACGCTCGCGCGATAAATCATCAAGCCAGATTGAAACACCAGACTTCGAAATCTGAGCTAGGGAAGTGGACATTACTTTCCAACTTTCTTTATTGAGTGAAGCGCTGCATTTGCGACGTTTTCTGGAGTGAATCCATATTTGTCGAATAAAACGCCTGCGCTTGCAGAGGCACCGAAATGTTCCAATGAAATTGCAACACCAGCATCGCCGATGATTTCGCGCCAGCCAAGTGCAATTCCGGCTTCAATAGAGACGCGAGCTTTGATATTTGAAGGGATTACCGAATTGCGATATTCCGATGTTTGTTCCGCAAACCACTCCAAGCAAGGTGCGCTTACAACTCGCGCATGCACTCCCTTTGCTGCAAGCAGCTCCTGCGCAGCTAAAGCCACGTGAACCTCAGAACCGGTTGCAATCAAAATAACATCAGGCTTACTCGCTGAATCCGACAGAACATAGGCTCCATTAGCAGTGCCTTCCGCCGATGTGTATTTTGTTCTATCGAGTACGGGCAAATTTTGACGAGACAGGGCGAATCCGACTGGCTTCTGACGCTTTATAACTTCGCGCCAGGCAATTGCTGTTTCATTTGCATCAGCTGGACGAATCATCGAGAAGTTTGGAATCGCTCTCAATGAGGCAATGTGCTCAACGGGCTGGTGAGTAGGACCATCTTCTCCAAGTCCAATTGAATCATGCGTCCACACGAATGTTGATGGGATATCCATAAGCGCTGCTAGGCGCACAGATCCGCGCATATAGTCTGAAAAGACTAGGAAAGTTCCGCCGAATGATTTTGTTAAACCATGTAGAGCTATTCCGTTCAGGATTGCTCCCATTGCATGCTCGCGAATACCAAAATGAATAACTCGACCGTAAGGATCTGCATCTTTCATCAAGCTTGAGGCTGGAAGAAATGATCGCCCACCTTCAATCAAAGTGTTATTCGACTCCGCAAGATCAGCTGACCCTCCCCAAAATTCTGGAAGAACTTCTGCGATACCGTTGATAATTTTTCCTGAAGCTGTTCGGGTTGCAATCTCTTTATCTGACGGGAAGACAGGGATTGAGTTCTCCCATCCTTCTGGAAGTTCCTTCTTCTGCAGACGATTCAATAGCGCTGCCTTCTCAGGGTTCTCATTTCTCCATGCATGGAACTCGGTCTCCCAAGCTTTTCTAGAAGCAGTACCACGTTCAATTAATTTGCGTGCGTGCGCGACGACTTCCTCTGGAGCTGCAAAACTTTCTTCGGGGTTCAAGCCGAGCTCTAACTTTGTAGCCGCCACTTCATCAGCACCGAGAGCTGATCCATGAGACTTGGAAGTACCACGGGCTTTTGGCGCAGGCCAAGCGATTACGGTCTTTAAGCGAATAATTGTTGGCTTGTCGCTGATGGACTGCGCTGCTGACATTGCACCTTCAAGAGCATCGCGATCGATATTGCCATCGGATTTCGCTGCTACGTCAATGACGTTCCATCCGTAGGCTCTATATCTAGCGCTAACATCCTCTGTGAATGCAACGTGCGTATCGCCCTCAATTGAAATTCGATTATCGTCATAAATTACTTTGAGATTTCCAAGTGCTTGAGTTCCTGCGAGCGATGACGCCTCAGCGCTTACGCCTTCTTGTAAATCACCGTCTGAACAAATGACCCAGATGTTGTGGTCGAATAGTTTTGTCTTTGATTCAGGATCAAAAAGCCCTTTTTCGTATCTTGCGGCCATAGCCATACCCACGGCAGAGGCGATACCAGAACCCAGCGGGCCAGTTGTTATCTCTACGCCCTTTGTATGTCCGTACTCTGGATGTGCAGGCGTTAGTGATCCATCAGTACGAAAAGACTTTAAATCTTCAATTGTTAAACCGTATCCGGAGAGGAAAAGCTGAATGTATAGGGTGAGGGATGAGTGACCGCACGAGAGAACGAAGCGGTCACGCCCTAACCATTCAGGATGTGTTGGGTCATGCTTCAAAAAACGTTGAAAGAGTGTGTAAGCAACAGGCGCAAGAGACATTGCGGTGCCTGGGTGGCCGTGGCCAGCTTTTTGAACTGCATCTGCGGCCAGAGCACGCGATATTGCAACGGCTCTATCGTCGAGTTCGTTCCATGGGCTTACAGGAATTAGATTGCTATCAGACATTTTTCTCTCCTAGAGTTTCCCGAATTAAAGGGTAATTTTTTCGCGACTCAACAACTTTGTTGAGTATGCAAAGGACCAAATCGATGCCCACACCAATGTGACACCAAGTAAATGTGCGCCTACAAGAATCTCAGGTACACCTGTGAAATATTGGGTGTAACCGATAAATCCTTGCGCTAGGCAGATTGCTAAAAATAATCCGATTTTCGAACTTGCAAGTTCTTTTGCGCCGCCCGTTTCGCTAGCTTTAATGAGCAGCCACAACCCAAATGTCAGAGAAATTAAGGCAATCACGCTATCGGCATGCAGCCAAGAAATCGTTCTCGGATCTAGGTGATAACGCTTGGCCATTTCATCTCCGGCGTGCGGGCCGCTTCCAGTAACGAGGACTCCAAGATTGATTACTAGTAATGAAATCAAAAGAACGGCTCGGCCAAAAGTTCTCGTAAGGGGCTGTAGTGATATCCGTGGGACATCAAGAATTCTTTGACGAAGCGAGAGAGAGGCTGCAATTAAAACTATAGAAAGTAGGAAGTGTGCGCTTACTGCAAAAGGATTGAGGTGGGTCAACACTGAAATACCGCCCACAACTATTTGCGCAACAAGGCCTAAGAATTGAGCGGCAGCTAACCATCCAAGGATTTTGGAATCACTTCTATTGCGCCCCCATTTAAAAAATCCAATGATTGCTGCAATGATTGCAATTACAAGCAAAAATGTTAAAAGACGATTTCCGAACTCAATCCATGAGTGCACTTGTCCTTGGGCTTGATGGGGGACTGGGGTGTAAGACCCTGGAGTGCATTGTGGCCACGTCGGGCATCCGAGCCCTGATCCGGTCAGTCGTACGGCCCCGCCCGTAATTACGATTCCCATTTGAGTAACTAGTAAGAATGTATAAATTAGGCGCTTCACCTTCGTAGCCTATGGGCTAGGTGGTCCTACCTGGCAGTCTGACGGGTGGCCTGTGTCGCCAATGAGACGAGCCTCTCAGCGAGTCGATTAAGCCTCAAGTGGCAAATTTTGGCTATTTACGCAACACTTCTGTTGTGAAAAAGAATGAGCCGGATAAGACCCGCGATTTAGTGGCACGAGCCATTCTTGAGCGTGGACCGGCGAGCGCGGTCGATTTAGCTACGCGCCTATCAATCACGCCTGCGGGAATCCGGCGACACCTAGATGGACTGGTCGCTGACGGAATTCTTGAATCCAGAGAAGCCCACATTACGAGTTCAAACCTACGTGGGCGCGGCCGTCCTGCAAAGGTTTTTGTCATGACAGATGATGGCCGTGAAAAATTCGAGCATTCATATGATGACTTGGCGGTCTCAGCACTTAAATTTATGGCAAGTAAGAATGGTGCGCATCTTGTGAGCGAATTTGCTGCATCTCGTGCAGAAGAAATTGAACGTAAGGCGCTGAAGAAAGTTGCTTCTAAGACTTCGATTGAAGCTCGTGTTGAGGCTCTCACTGATCACCTTTGCTCCGAGGGCTATTCGGCAACATCTGCAAGTAGGGGTAGCGGTTTAGAAATATGTCAGCACCATTGCCCGGTAGCACATGTCGCGGCGGAATTTCCTGAGCTTTGTGATGCTGAGACTGAAGTTATATCTCGCATGCTCGGAACGCACGTTCAACGTTTGGCAACAATTGCGAACGGTGATGGAGTTTGTACAACTTTCATTCCAAAGTCTTCAAAAGTTGCAAGTTCCAAAAAGCAATCTGATTCACTCATATCAACCAGGGGAGCCTAAAGTGAGTAATACAACCGCGCATCCAGAGCTAGATGGAATCGGTAACTACGAGTATGGCTGGGCTGACGCTACAGATGCCGGTAAAGACTCTCAACGTGGTTTGAGCGAAGCTGTCGTTCGCGATATTTCAAGTAAGAAAAGTGAACCGCAGTGGATGTTGGATTTGCGACTAAAGGGATTAGATCTTTTTGATAAGAAGCCAATGCCTAACTGGGGTTCGGATCTATCTGGTGTTTTCTTCGACAAGATCAAGTACTTCGTACGTAGTACCGAGAAGCAGGCACAAACTTGGGAAGACTTACCGGAAGATATTAAAAATACTTATGACCGTCTTGGAATTCCAGATGCTGAACGCAATCGTCTTGTTGCCGGCGTTGCTGCTCAATATGAATCTGAGGTTGTTTACCACTCAATCCGCGAAGACTTGGAAGCCCAAGGCGTAATTTTCGTTGATACTGATACCGGACTTCGTGAGCATGAAGATATCTTCAAAGAATATTTCGGTTCAGTAATTCCAGTCGGAGATAATAAATTTGCTGCTTTGAATACTGCGGTCTGGTCCGGTGGATCATTTATTTACGTTCCAAAGGGTGTGAAAGTAGATATTCCACTGCAAGCCTACTTCCGCATTAACACTGAAAATATGGGTCAATTCGAACGTACACTGATCATTGCCGATGAGGATTCCTACATACATTATGTAGAAGGTTGTACGGCACCTATTTACTCATCTGACTCTCTTCACTCTGCGGTTGTAGAAATTATCGTGAAGAAGAATGCACGTGTCCGTTACACAACCATTCAGAACTGGTCGAACAACGTTTACAACCTCGTTACAAAGCGCGCAACATGTGCTGAGGGTGCAACGATGGAATGGATTGATGGAAATATCGGATCAAAGGTAACGATGAAATATCCGGCTGTTTTCTTGATGGGGCCGCATTCGAAAGGCGAAACACTTTCAATTGCATTTGCTGGAGCAGGTCAGCATCAGGATGCTGGCGCAAAGATGGTTCACGCAGCTCCATACACTTCTTCGTCTATTATTTCGAAGTCAGTTGCTCGCGGTGGAGGGCGAACTTCATATCGTGGATTAATTCAAGTCCAGGATGGAGCGCATCACTCCGCATCGACAGTGAAATGCGATGCTTTATTAATTGACACAATTTCACGTTCGGATACATATCCATACGTTGATATTCGTGAAGACGATGTATCAATGGGTCACGAGGCAACGGTTTCGCGTATTAGCGATGACCAATTGTTTTATCTCATGTCACGCGGACTTGAAGAGGATGAAGCAATGGCAATGATTGTTCGCGGTTTTATTGAGCCAATTGCTCGTGAACTTCCAATGGAATATGCGCTGGAACTAAATCGTCTTATCGAGCTTCAAATGGAAGGTGCTGTTGGCTAATGGTGTTAAATTCAAATCTACTAGAGTCGCATACGCCGACAAGCCGAGAAGAACTCTGGCGTTTTACGCCGCTGGCCAAACTTCGAGGATTACATGATCTTGAAGTTTCTCTTTCATCACGGGTTTCGTTAGGTGCGAGCGTCGAACAACCTGGACTATCTGTCGAGATTGTTGATGCGTCAAAAGCCCCAAGTACCTCTTCGACAAATGATCTCGTCTCTATGAGAGTTAGAGAGTTGTCTTCTAAAGTTCTCATAGTTGATATTGCGCAAAATGCAGAGATTGCGACACCTATATATCTGACACGCACCGTGGAGTCACTTGATCCCGAGGTCTCTCGCACCGTGATTCATCTTGGGGCAAATAGCAGAGCAACCGTAGTTGTCGAAAATACCGGGTCAATAACTTTGGCCGAGGAGATTGTCATCACCTTGGATTCTGGCGCAAATCTTAATTTTGTCTCCTTGCAGGAATGGGAGAGTGATGCCGTCCACTTAGGTCATCACCACGCAATCATTGGACGAGATGCGACGTTTACTTCAACAGTCATTACATTGGGAGGTTCGCTCGTTCGACTTCTTCCTACCGTTGAATACGCAGGCC
This sequence comes from uncultured Actinomycetes bacterium, assembly GCA_903898555.1. Classification (GTDB taxonomy): domain Bacteria; phylum Actinomycetota; class Actinomycetes; order Nanopelagicales; family Nanopelagicaceae; genus PALSA-747. The sequence continues at coordinate 2,394 of CAIUFY010000014.1, read as the reverse complement.
CAGGAGCAAGTGCTGAACTTTCAGGAATTTATTTTGCGACAAGTGGACAACACCTGGAGCATCGAATTCATGTGGATCACAATCTGCCCCATGCTAAATCTCGCGTAAATTACAAAGGAGCTTTGAGCGGAGACAAAGCCCGCACAGTTTGGTTTGGGGATGTCTTCATCCGAGCGAATGCAGAAGGCACAGATACTTACGAAGTAAATCGTAATCTCTTGCTTTCCGACGGAGCGCGTGCTGACTCAGTCCCAAATCTTGAAATTGAAACAGGTGAAATTGTGGGCGCAGGCCATGCAAGTACAACTGGCCGTTTTGATGACGAACAACTTTTCTATTTAGAGTCTCGTGGTATTCCTGCAAATATTGCGCGCCAGTTAGTAATCCGAGGATTCTTCCTGGAGATTGTCTCAAAGCTGGGTTTGCCGCAAATCGAAGAGAGAATCATGACTCGCATAGAGGCAGAACTTGAGAAGGCTTCTTCATGAGCGCAACAATAAGCAAAGCGGACCTACTCGAGGGAAAGCCTAAGCAGGTGGACCTAAACGGCACACCAGTGTGCGTAGTGCGCGTCCAAGGTGAGATTTTTGCAGTTGCTGATACTTGTTCGCATTCAGATGCTTCCCTTTCAGAAGGCGACATAACTGATTTTAAGATCGAATGTTGGCTTCACGGTGCTGAGTTTGATCTCCGCACTGGTGAGGCTCTTACTCCACCCGCAGTTCAAGCCATAGAAACCTTTACCGTTACAGATAACGGCGAGACAGTAGAGATCGGATAAAACATGAGCACATTAGAAATCAAGAATCTTCAGGTTGCTGTTTCGACAGATGAAGGAATGAAGCAAATTCTTCGCGGAGTGGATCTGACTATCAAGTCTGGTGAAACACACGCAATCATGGGACCAAATGGCTCTGGTAAATCCACATTGGCCTATTCGATTGCCGGACACCCAAAGTACACAATCACCGGTGGTTCAGTACTCCTTGACGGAGTAGATGTCCTTGAAATGCGCGTTGACGAGCGCGCTAAAGCTGGACTATTCCTTGCAATGCAATATCCAGTTGAGGTGCCCGGAGTATCTGTTTCGAATTTCTTGCGCACAGCAGCTACTGCAATTCGCGGTGAAGCCCCGAAGGTTCGTACGTGGGTCGGAGAAGTTAAGGAAGCAATGGCTTCACTTAATATGGATCCAGCTTTTGCGGAAAGAAACGTAAATGAAGGATTTTCTGGCGGAGAAAAGAAGCGCCATGAAATTCTTCAAATGGAACTTTTGAAGCCAAAGATTGCAATTCTAGACGAGACAGATTCCGGACTTGATGTTGATGCGTTGAGAATCGTTTCAGAGGGAGTCAATCGCGTAAAGGATTCTCACAATATTGGAATTATGCTCATTACTCACTACACACGAATTCTTCGTTACATAAAGCCAGATTTCGTCCACGTTTTTGCGGCAGGTCGCATTGTTGAAGAAGGCGGAGCTGAATTGGCAGAGAAGTTAGAGGAGAAGGGTTATGCAGAGTACGTAACTGCATGATTGAATTTATGAAAACCGCCGCGCTTAACGCCGAAGTGTTGAAGAACGATTTTCCAATTCTTCAACGCTTGATGCGTGGCGGGAAAAAACTTACCTATCTCGATAGCGGAGCAACAAGCCAGAAGCCACACTCTGTTATTGACGCCCAATCCGAATTTTACAGAAACAAGAATGCCGCAGTGCACCGCGGCGCTCACCTTCTTGCAGAAGAAGCAGATGAGGCTTATGAGGGTGCAAGGCAAATTGTTGCTGATTTTATTGGTGCTCATGTAGATGAAGTTGTTTTTACAAAGAGTGCCACGGAAAGCTTGAATGCAATTGCATATTCGATTGGAAACGCTGCGCTTGGTTCTCGATTGGCTCTCAAACCAGGTGACTCAATTGTGGTCACTGAAATGGAACACCATGCCAATCTCATTCCTTGGCAACAGTTGGCCAAGAGAACGGGGGCGACTCTTAAATGGATTCCTATTACCCCTGAAGGGCGATTAGATTATTCAAACCTTGATTCGATAATAGATTCAACGACAAAGATTCTTGCATTTACTCACCAATCAAATGTGCTTGGAACAATCAACGATGTCGAAAAATTAGTAACCGCTGCTAAGAAAGTATCAGCAATCACCGTCCTAGATGCCTGCCAGTCTGTACCGCATTTTGGAATTGACGTTAAGACGCTTGGCGTAGATCTTCTTGCTTTCTCAGGACATAAAACTTTAGGTCCTACAGGAATTGGTGTCCTGTGGGGGAGGTCGCAAATTCTCGAAGAAATGGAACCATTTCTTTATGGTGGTTCGATGATCGAGGCCGTCACTATGACGGAAGCGACATGGGCAAAGGCTCCAAGAAAGTTCGAG
>CAIUFY010000013.1 GCA_903898555.1 uncultured Actinomycetes bacterium | reverse complement strand
TCTACGCCCTCTGGAATGTGAACCAACCGAAAATCTGGTGTGCGAGTGTCTCGGTTTTCGGTGACGAGAAGTTCATAACTCTTGCCAAGAGAGGCGTCGTTAATTTCTTCAGAGATTCGTTGTTGAACAATATGCAGGCGACCATATCGCTCGGCCATCGTCGCATCATCAATTTGGTCTGGCATTGTCGCGGCAGGAGTTCCTGGTCGTTTTGAATATTGGAATGTATAGGCGGCTGTAAATCTTGCCTCTTCCACAACCTCAAGAGTCTGTGCAAAATCTGCATCTGTCTCGCCTGGGAAACCAACAATGATGTCTGTTGTTATTCCCGCTTCCGGAATGGCTTTACGGACTCGCTCGATTATTCCCATGTATTTTTCTCGACGATAAGAGCGCCGCATTGCTTGCAGGATTGAATCAGATCCCGATTGCAATGGCATGTGAAGGTGGGGCATTACTGAAGGCGTCTCTGCCATGGCAGCAATTACGTCATCAGTGAAATCACGGGGGTGTGGAGACATGAATCGCAGGCGCTCAAGTCCATCGACTGATCCAACCTGGCGCAGAAGAGAAGCAAAGCCACCATTCTTATAAGCATTAACATTTTGGCCAAGCAAAGTTATTTCCACGACACCTTGATCAACTAGTGCACGAACTTCTTTCAAAATATCGAACTCTTCGCGATCTTTTTCAACTCCACGAAGCGAGGGAACAATGCAAAAGGTGCATGTGTTGTTACAACCTACGGAGATTGATACCCAAGCACTAAATGCTGAATGTCTACGAGAAGGCAAGGTCGAGGGAAAATGTTCTAACGCTTCTTTTATTTCGACTTGAGACTCTTCTTCAATGCGCGCTCGTTCAAGAAGTGCTGGAAGTGAACCAATGTTGTGCGTGCCAAAAACTACATCCACATAAGGAGCTCGCTTTATGATGCTTTCTTGATCTTTTTGTGCCATGCATCCACCGACGGCAATTTGAAAGTTTCGATTTTGCTTCTTTATTGGCGCAAGAAAACTTAGACGTCCGTAAAGTTTGTTATCTGCATTCTCGCGCACTGCGCAGGTATTGAAAACGACAAGATCCGGCTCGGTGCCTTCTATGGCTTGTGTGTATCCTGCATCTAACAGGAGTCCAGCAATTCGCTCACTATCGTGAACGTTCATCTGGCAGCCGTAGGTTTCGACTACAAATGAGCGGGATGTCATTGCCCAATCTTATTGGGAGTCGGCCCCTGTCAATTCACGGATGATTCTTGAGGTCAACCCGCCTGAAAAGCCTTTACGGGAAAGGGCTCCTGAAATTCGGCTATAAATCTTCTCTGGATCAAGATGCGCGCATGAGCGATATTTCCGCTCAGCAAGAGCGTAAGCCAATTTGTATTCATCCTCATCGTCAATTTCAGCAATAACCTCATCGATAATGTCTTGAGATACACGTTTGGCCCGAAGTTCCTGGGAGATGATTCGCTTGCTCAACTTTTTCTGCCGCTGGCGTGATTCAGACCAGAGTTGTGCAAATTCCAAATCATTTACAAGGCCTTCGATTTCCAATTGATCAAGCACTGCTTCGGCAACGTTTTCTTCGAAGTTGCGCTTGATCAAGTGGTCATGGAGTTCGCCCCTACTCCGAGCGCGAGGTCCGAGCGCGTATAGCGCTACGTTCATCGCGTCGGAGTATGAATCCGCAGGTACTTCTTGGTTGACTTTAGAAGTCGACATCTGCGCCGGCTTCATCAATCGCAGCGACAAGAGCTGGATCAACTGCAGTCGGTGCATTCATTTCGCGAATCTGCTTTTCGATATCATTTGCAAGATCAGGGTTGTCGATGAGGAATGTACGTGCATTTTCCTTACCTTGGCCTAGCTGATCCCCACCATAGGTGTACCAAGCTCCAGACTTCTTAACGATTCCAAGCTCTACGCCTAGATCGATGAGTGAACCTTCGCGCGAGATTCCAACACCGTAAATGATGTCGAACTCTGCTTGCTTAAATGGAGGCGCCATCTTGTTCTTGACAACCTTGACGCGAGTACGGTTTCCGACCGCATCTTGGCCATCCTTGAGAGTTTCAATTCGGCGAACATCAAGGCGGATAGAAGCGTAGAACTTCAACGCTTTACCACCGGTTGTTGTTTCAGGAGTTCCAAAGAAGACGCCGATCTTGTCGCGCAACTGGTTGATGAAGATTGCAGTTGTGTTTGATTGATGAAGCGCACCAGTCATCTTGCGGAGCGCCTGTGACATCAAACGAGCTTGGAGTCCCATGTGGGAATCGCCCATCTCGCCTTCGATTTCAGCACGAGGTGTAAGTGCTGCGACGGAGTCGACGACGACGATATCTAGCGCTCCAGAACGAACCAACATATCCATGATTTCTAGAGCTTGCTCGCCAGTATCTGGTTGTGAAACTAGAAGTGCATCGATATCAACACCGAGCTTGCGTGCATACTCTGGATCCAGCGCGTGTTCAGCATCGATAAAGGCAGCGATACCGCCAGCTTTCTGCGCATTTGCAATTGCGTGCAATGCAACAGTTGTCTTACCTGAAGATTCAGGTCCATAAATTTCTACAATACGACCGCGAGGCAGTCCGCCAATTCCGAGAGCGACATCGAGAGCGACTGAACCAGTAGGAATAACTTCCATAATTTGTGGGCCGCGATCGCCCATCTTCATAACTGATCCCTTACCGAACTGACGCTCGATTTGGGATAGGGCACTATCAAGGGCTTTGGCGCGATCAAGCGACGCCTTATCTGTTTTCTCTGGCTTTTCAGCAGCCATGGTGTGAACCTTTCATCGTTCGTCTGGTTGGTTATTCACCAACGTCTCGGTCCAGAAGGTACGGAAGACCACCGACGGCCTAGGCGCTTGCCTGGCGGAAGTGTGGAACCGCTCTGGTTGGGTATATCCACACCGATTGGTGCGAATGGAGGAATACTACCGAACATCTGTTCGAATGAGCAAGACACGCTCAAGTGCTGGGTTATTCCGCCCTAGATGCTGATGTGAGCGTCAAAACGAAGCTCAAAAGCAGCTGAATTATGAGCAACTACGAGCACGCCGTGCTCTTTAGCAATCATC
>CAIUFY010000012.1 GCA_903898555.1 uncultured Actinomycetes bacterium | reverse complement strand
GGATCTTTAGCAGCGACTGCACCAGCAGACTTTGTTGCAGGAATGAATCCGCCTGCAGCCTTAAGGAATGCAGCGTAGTTTGCTGGCTTGTACAAGAAGTCCATGAACTTCTGGATTTCAGCTTGGTGACCGTTTGCCTTGTATGCAGTGAAGTAATCCTGCACGCCAAGTGTTACAGCCTCTTGACCTGTGTTGTGAACGAATGAACCTGAACCAAGATCGATTCCTGCTCCGCCGTTAGCCTTCAACCAAGCTGGTAGGAATACTGAACCGTTGATAAATGCTGCCTTGCCAGCTGCGAACAATGTTTGTGCGCAAGCTGTGCGGTCGCACTTAGCTGGGTTTGGCTCGATGTACTTGAGATCATTGAGCTTCTTCAAGTACTTCATTGCCTCAACGTTTGCTGCAGAGTTAACAGTCCACTTCTTAGCGGTGTAGTCGTATAGACGACCACCGTTTCCGCCTGCCCAGATTGAGAATTCAGCTTGTGCTTCTTCTGGACCCATTGGGATTGCGTAACCGTAAACACCAGGGTTCTTAGCCTTGATCTTTGAAAGTGTTGTAAGAAGTTCCTGCCAAGTTGTAGGAAGCTTTGTTACGCCAGCCTTCTTCAAGATTGCCTTGTTGTAGAACAAAGCGCGAGCAGAAGCTAGATCTGGAACTGCATAAGCTGTTCCGTTGTACATTGAGTTGTTCAAGAATGTAGGAATGATGTCTGCAAGTGTTGAAGCAGAAACCATTTCAGATGCCTTGTATAGGAGACCTGCAGCAGCTGGTGCTGAGTAGTCGCCCTTGTTAACAATGTCAGGTGTCTTACCAGTTGCGATAAGTGTCTTAACCTTGTCATCAATTACATCCCATGAGACAACATTTACTGTCATGGTGATGCCAGGGTTTGCAGCAGCGAACGCCTTGGAAACTGAATCCCATTGTGCTTGCTGTGTCTTTCCATCTCCTGGATAGTCAGCTGCAACCATTGTTAGGTTGACATCTGCAGCGTGGGCCATTGGCAATGAAACGCCAACTGCACCTGTGGCTGCCAAAACGAGCGAAGCTGCAAAAGCAGTTCGACGCATTGATTTCTTCATTTAATCTCCCTTAAGCATTTGAGGGGTGGAGTGAAGGGAGCGGGAGCTCACTTCGGTGGGATGATTCAACGCCACCAGAGCAAATTAGGCAAGGATTTGATTGTAAATGTTTTGTTACAATTGAAATAAATCAAAATAATGCAGAAAATCGTTGACTTTGGGTTGATCCGGGACTTAAATACCGACATGACTCAATATATTTGTGAAAAGGAACTAGCCACTCAACCTGCAATCTGGCGCCAAACTGCTGAATTTTTGCCCTCTGTAGCCCACATGCTTCCAGCCCACGGAGCAAAAGTTGCTGCCGTCGGCTGCGGCAGCTCTTGGTTTATGTCTCAAGCCTATGCAGGAGTGCGCGAATCAGCCGGAAATGGCGAAACAGATTTCTATGCGGGCTCAGAATTCAATTACGATCGAAAGTATGACCATCTTGTAGTTATCACTCGGTCTGGAACTACTACGGAAGTTATTGATGTCTTAAAAAAGAGTTCGATACCTTCAACCGTTATCACTGCTGTCGCCGGTTCACCTGTAACCGAGCACGCAACGCATTCCATCATTATGGAATTCGCAGATGAAGAATCAGTTGTGCAGACTCGTTGGGCGACTGCTGCACTTGGATTATTACGTGCTCATAATGGATTTGATTTAGAGATTGCAGCGAAGGATGCTGAAATTGCGCTCGCAAGTGATCTTGGAGGGCTTGCCAATGTTGAACAGATTTCGTTTCTCGGAACAGGTTGGACCATTGCCCTCGCACAAGAGGCAGGTTTAAAAACTCGCGAAGCAGCACAATTTTGGTCCGAGGCTTATCCGGCATTCGATTATCGCCATGGCCCAATGTCAATTGCCCAGGAAGGCCGCGCTGTATGGGTCTTTGGTCCTCTCGATGCAAAATTGGAAAAGGAAATCCTTGCTACTGGAGCACTTTTAGAGAAGAGTTCGCTGGATCCAATGGCTCATCTCATTCGTGCTCAGCGGACAGCAATTGAAATCGCAAAAGTAAAAGGGCTAGATCCAGATCATCCACGCGGATTGTCACGATCAATCATTCTTAGCTAATAGAAACAAACCAAACAGAAAAGAGAGGCTAACCGCAAGATGCTAAATGCAAAACAAGTTAGTAAGTCAACAAAGAGTGTTGCAATTGTTATCGCGGTTGCATCAGCTCTTGGGTTTTCATCGCTGGCTGCGCCTGCAAAGGCAGCAAGCCCGGTAACTATTTCAGTCGTACTCGCTGCGCCACCACTTCCTGCGCAAATGCTTGCAGAGTTTACGAAAGCAACGGGAATCACTGTTAAATGGACCCAATTGGATTGGGATTCACTTCAAACAAAAATCGCAGCTGCTGCTACTGCAAATACATTTTTTGCTGACGCAACGGATGTGGATTGGTCTCGTGTAGGCCAATTAGGCAAACTCAATTGGTTCTTGCCAATGGAAAAGTATGTGGATACAAAGGCTCTTAGTGCCGATATGCCTCAGCTTGGCAGCTTTACCAAGAATGGACATGTCGTCGGAATTCCTTACGACGCATCATTCATGGTCACGACTGTTAACAAGACGCTATTTGCTAAGGCTGGCATCAAAAAAATGCCTACAACAATTGCTGAGTACACCGCGGATTTGAATACTGTGAAGACTAAGAAGGTTGTGCAGTATCCACTAAATATTCCGTTCGCCGCAGCAGAAGGTCTTTCTACATATTGGTATGAAACCACAGGTGCATTTGGTGGACATATTCTTGATGCAACAGGAAAGCCACTGTTCACCTCTCCAACTAGTGCTGGATATAAAGCAGCTGCTTGGATGGTAAATGCAGTTAAGACCGGATTGGTTCCTCCTGGAAATATAAATGTGGCTGATAGTCAAGGACAACAAACATTGATGGCTAAAGGAAAGTCTGCTTCCACATTTAGCGACTACTCAGGAAACGTCGGATCTCTTTATGACGTGCCTGCGTCTTCATCTGTCGTGCACCAGGTTCAATACCTTGCAACTCCTGGCGTAGCGGGTCCTGCAAGCAACTTAGGTAACCCAGATGGAATTGGAATTCCTGCAAAGGCAAAGAATCCTGCAGCCGCTGCAAAATTCATCAGTTGGTTTACTGACGGAAAAAATATGGCTGATTTTGCTGGAGCAAACGGAACAGCTCGTACTTGGGTGGGATATTTCTTCCCATCACGACTTTCCGGAATCGCAATCCTGAATAAGAAAGGATCCATTATTGGTGGAGATGTCTTGGCAGGAATGCTGAAGACTTCCGCTGCGGTGTTCCCAGAAGGAGCCCCTGCTTGGTATCCAGAATTTTCTAGCGCTGTATACACAAACCTGCATGCTGCAGCTGCCGGAACTATGACTGTTGATGCCGCAATAAAGGCTATGGCTGGCACGGCAACAAAGCTTTCGAGCGGTAAATAGTCAAAAAAAAGATAAACAGGAGTGGCCACCAGTTAGCGCTGGTGGCCATTTTTTAAAGGGAGGTGGACGAATCAAATGAAGAAAAAGAAACTCGACTTGCTTCCTTACGCTCTGATTTCACCTCTCATAATTTTTATCATTTGTTTGGCGCTCACTCCGGCGGTTTACACGACGATTGCAGCGTTCTTCAAAGTTCAACCACTAAATCCTCCAACGCGTTTTTCTGGACTCGATAACTTTCGAGACATAATCCACAATTCAGCTGTCATTTCCAGCCTAGGCAACACTTTCCTTTACATCCTTATAGGCGTAACGCTCTCAACTGTTTTAGGTATTTATATAGCCGTAGTAATGCAACGTAGTTTTAAAGGTCGCTCCATACTTATCGCAATCCTAATTCTTCCTTGGGCACTTCCGGGAGTGGTCGAAGGGATACTGTGGACTGGCATTTGGGATGCAAATACAGGTGTTCTCAATAGTGTGCTCAAATCACTTCACTTGATTACGCACTATCAAGTTTTTCTTGGACAAAATCGCTTACTAACTATTCTGGCGATTGAGATTGTTCAGGTCTGGCAAATTACGCCTTTATCCGCGATTCTGATTCTTGCGGTCTTGCAAAATATTCCCGACGATTTATATGAGGCCGCAACAATCGATGGAAGCAACGCTAGAAAATCTTTCCGACATATTACTTTGCCTCTAATCCGCCCGGGCATAGCGATTGCAGTAGTCCAAGCAATAATCGCGACCCTCAACGTATTTGATCAGCCATATATACTCAATGGAGCTGCATCTACCGCAAACTCACTTGCAATGGAAACTTACGCTGTTAGTTTCCAGAATTTAAATTTTGGACAAGGATATGCGCTCTCACTTCTCATAACGATCTTCACATTACTTATTTCCGTAGTAGTAGCGAAGTTCATTTATAAGAAGGTTGAATACTAATGAAACAGCGCAATGTAGGTTTTAGAAGATTCGGCGTTGGTTTCATTCTCTCGTGGTCCCTTATTCCCATTTACTGGGTTATCAACACAAGTTTTCAGACAGATGCTCAAATATCTGATACCCCAAGCCACCTGTATCCACCTACACCGGGTTGGGCGAATTACAAGGCACTGCTGATTGGCAACGGAGAACTCGCAGGGATGGTGCGGCGTTCGACCATCAATATCTTTATAGAGTGCATATCTGCCACAGCGATTACCGTTGTTTTAGCGTCGCTTGCCGCATATGCCTTTGCACGCATGGAGTTCAAAGGCAGGAAAATCTTTCTTTTCCTTGTTGTTATGACCATGGCGTTTCCTACTTACACAACGCTTATTCCCATGTATCGAATCATGGCTGCGGTGCATCTAGTTAATACTTATTTAGGAATAATTCTTTGTTATGTCTCTGGCTTTCTGCCGTTGGCCACATGGATTCTTTTTAGTTACATGCAAAGTTTGCCTCAGGCAATCGAAGAGGCAGGTTCTGTAGATGGAGCCACAAGAATGCAGGTATTTAGGTTAATTGTGCTTCCACTGATCATGCCGGCGCTTGCCTCAACAGCAGTTATCACCTTCCTCTTTGCTTGGGCACAATTCATTTTCCCACTTGTGTTGGCAAGTGATCAATCAACTCAGCCGCTAACTGTTATTGTCGCCGCAATACAAGGTCGACATGTTGTCCCATATTCCTTGCTGAGCACAGCGGGTGTTATAGCGCTTTCAGTCCCAGCAGTAATTGCCCTATTTACGAATCGATTTATTGTAAGCGGACTAATCAATGGAAGCGTCAAATGATCGGAGTCGGAGTATGAGTAAGAAGATTTTCACTCTCATTGGTGCAGGAAGTACCGTATTCACGCCCGGATTGATGCACGACCTTGCACAGTCAAAACTCTCTGACAACTTTGAGGTACACCTCTACGATATTAACGTTGAATCGTCCGAAATTATGGCAAAAGTTGGAAATAGGATTTCAGAGCTTCATGGCTCGAAAATGATTGTTAAAGCATTTGACTCTCAACGCGAAGCACTCAAAGGATCTCATTTTGTTACAACAACGATTGCTGTTGGTGCAGCCGCGGGTTGGAAAGCAGATTTAGAGATTCCTCGCAAATATGGAATTCATCAAACAGTGGGAGATTCGGTTGGACCTGGAGGAGTTTTACGTGCACTTCGCCATGTTCCTGCCCTGGTCTCTATTGCAGAAGATATTGCTGATGTCGCTCCAACGGCCTGGTACATCAATTACAGCAATCCGTTAACGGCAAACGTTCGAGGTATCACTAAATACACCGGTGTAAACGTTGTGGGGTTGTGTCACGGAACAATGCACACACGTTCAAAATTATTGGCAGATCTCAACATTCCAGATGTGGGTGTAGAAACTATCTTTGCTGGAATTAACCACTTATGTTGGCTTCTTGATATAAAGCGAGGTTCAGAGAATCTGTATCCACTACTTAAATCTGCACTTGAGCAAAAGGGTGGTCATAAAGGCTCACCAATCAACTATGACGAAGGAATCCATTCGCCAGTCTCCTTCGATCTCTTTAAGACTTTCGGACTTTACCCCGCACCAGGAGATCGTCACGTCGCCGAATTCTTTGGCGGTTACCTCACTCTTCAAGAGTCAGGCGAACTTGATTGGGGTCTTCAAGGCGGGCTAAATCTGACAGAGCTTTACATCGGCGAGAAGAGTGATTTATGGGATGAGCTCCGCGGTCAAGCCGATGGCTCAATCCCAGTCCATAAGCGTGACAATCAGGAAGCTGAGCGCCTCGTTTCTATCGCAGAAGCCCTCATAACAGGGAAGAGCCACGTTGAACTGGCCGTAAACGTTCCCAACAATGGAGCAATCAGCTCTCTACCTCCAGAGGCTGTTGTAGAGGTTCCTGCCGTGATCGGTGCAAACGGGGTTACTCCGCTTCGAGTCGGACCGCTCCCCAAAGCCATTTCAACCGTTTTAACTCAACGGTCCCAACAGCAAGAATTAACGGTGACCGCGGCACGAGAACAAAGCCGCAGCTCAGCATTGCAGGCTCTCTATTTAGATCCTCTGGTGGCCAGTTATCAAAAGGCAACTGGCATACTTGATGATGCAATTGCGTTTGATCCGCTACACCTTGGAGGATTTGCTAAGTGACGACAAACAATCAAGACCTAGTAATAGGTATTGATGTTGGAGGCACGGAAATCAAAGCCGGCTTTCTGCGCGGATCTGAAATTATTTCTGCAAGAAGATGGCCGACTGAACGCGAAAAAGGGCCAGCTCACGCAGTAAATCAAGTGCTTTTGGCAGCAAAAGAAATGCATCGCGAATTCCCCGAAGCAACTGCAATTGGTGTTGTTGTCCCTGGCGTAGTTAATTCAAAAGCAGGAATTGCTGAATATTCAGAAAATATCGGATGGCGCGATATTCCATTTGGAAAACTAGTTAACGAAGCTTCTGGATTGCCTGTTGGATTTGGACACGATGTGCGTGCCGGCGGAGTAGCTGAGTCAATGTATGGCGCAGGCAAGGGTTATAAAAATTCGTTCTTCATTCCAATCGGAACTGGAATAGCCGGAGCGATGGTGATTGATGGAGAACTATTCGATGATCCATATTGCGGTGAAATAGGACATCTAGATGTCGTGAGCGGATACATGTGCGCATGTGGAATTGTTGGTTGTCTCGAGAGTATTTCAACAGGTCCATCGATTGTTCGAATCTATAACGAGCAAAGTGATATTAAGTTATCCGATTCATCGGAAGTACTTAAAGCGGCAAAAGGCGGAGATGCTCTTGCAGCGAAAGTCTGGCAGGCATCAGTTGACGCAATAGCTTTCACATTAACCGCGTATATAAATATTCTCGCACCCGAAATAATCATTGTTGGCGGGGGAGTTTCAAAAGCTGGAAGAGACTTACTAGATCCAATCGAGAGTTATTTTGATCGACGTTTAACGTTTCAAAAAAGACCAAAATTAGTCATTGCTGAACTTGGTGATCACGCCGGCATGATTGGTTCTGGCATATTCGGATTGCGGGCACGAGGATGATTATTCATGCAAAGCAGGCGCTAATCTCGGGTGAATTAGTTACAGATGTGAAAATTGAAGTAACGGATGGCCTGATTACATCTCTTGAAGCGCAAGGAAGCGCGGATTTAGAAATAGCTGGAACGCTGATTCCGGGGTTTGTTGACATGCACTGTCATGGCGGCGGCGGAAGTTATTTTTCAGCAAAAAATGTTGAAGACATTCAAAAAGTGATTGATACACATAAGAAAAATGGCACAACTACAACAATTGCTAGCCTTGTAAGTGAACCGTTAGATCAATTAAAAGAGCAGATTAAAAGGCTGCTCCCATTTGTTAAGAGTGGAAAGATTGCTGGGATCCATTTAGAAGGCCCATATCTTTCACCCGGACAATGCGGCGCGCATGACCCAGCACTTCTTCGCGATCCAATCATTCCTGAGTTGCAAGAGCTTCTCGATGTGGCAGATGGTTCAATCTCAATGGTCACTCTGGCTCCAGAACTTCCACACGGACTCGAAGCAACAGAATTTCTTGTTGATAATGGAGTCGTTGTTGCAATAGGACATTCTGACGCAGATGCTGAAGTTACAAAAAAAGCACTTTCAGCTGGAGCATCAGTCATTACACATTTTTATAACGCAATTCCAAGAATTGATCACTATCACCCAGGTATCACACTTACTGGACTCCTTGATGACTCAGTGATTCTTGAATTAATAAATGATGGACACCATGTTGCCAATGCCGCAGTGGAGCTAGTTCTTAAGAACGCTCCGGGTCGCATGGTCTTAATAACCGACGCAATGTGTGCTGCAGGTGTTGATGGCGGTGGTGATTTTAAAATCGGAAGTCTTGATGTGATAGTTAAAGAAGGCGTCGCAAGATTGAAATCAAATGGATCACTTGCGGGAAGTACGCTAACCATGAAAAGTACATTTGAGCGTTTGATGAGTGAATTTGGAGCTACTGTTGAATATGCCTCTTACTGTGCATCAACTTTGCCAGCAAGAACTCTGGGCATTGAATATGTCGGAGAGATAGCAATTGGAAAGTCTGCACACTTTGTGGAGCTAGATAGTGCAACGAATAAAGTAGTAAATACCTTTACTTTTTAGTACTAGTTCACACACGGAATAGTTGATCCGCTTACACCCGTTCCATTTGCTTGATGCGCATAATTAATTTTCGTTGGCTTAGGTGTAGGAGTTGTTGATGATGAACTTCCTGGGCTGGCCTTTACAACCGGTGCTGGATAGAACAAATCTTTGGTGAATTTGCGAACGGTAGGCAGGTCAACGAGGTTTACAGATTGACTGTTTCTCATGACATAACCTTCGATTGGCAGTGTATGGAAGACAATTTTTCCACCAGTAAGGGATTTTGCTTGTGGCAAGAATCCAAGAACATCCCACCCGCTGTCAATAACTACATCTTTTTTGGCTACATCCAACAAGCCCTGAAGTTTGCTGAGATTTCCAAATATTCCTTGTGTGCGGAACTTTGTAATAACGCCGGTTATAAAAGCTTGCTGGCGGTGAGTTCTATCAAGGTCACCGTTTGGAAGGCCATGTCGCTGACGCACAAACATAAGCGCTTGCACGCCCGAAATGGTTTGAAGACCGGCTGGGAATACAGCGCCTGAATACTGTTTGTCATTAACTGCGTGTTTTAAACAAACCTGAATTCCGCCAAGTGCGGTTGCAAGATCGTAGAACCCAACAAGGTTTACTTCAGCGAAATGGTCAATTGGAATTTGTAGGAATTCAGAGATCGCTTGGATTGTCGCGATACGTCCTTTTTCGCGCGATTGCTGTTCTCGCATAGGTTCTTTTACACCTAGCTTGTATAGGCGAGAGTCCTCAGCGTATTTTGCGTAGCCATATGCTTCTTTGATCTTCTTCATTCCAAGCCCAGGTACGTTGACATAGTCATCACGTGGAATCGAAATCGCAGTTGCGGGTCCCTTTGCAGGAATATGAATCACAATCATTGTGTTTGTGTTGTAGCCACCAACTGAAGATGACGAACCAACGTGCATGTAATCCAAGAGTTTGCGTGGAAGATCGGCGCCGTTTGTGTCGCGACGAGAATCTAACCCAAGCAAAAGAATGTTTGTATCTTGGTTCTTGGAGGCCGCCACACCCTTGAGGGCTTTTGAACGCG
>CAIUFY010000011.1 GCA_903898555.1 uncultured Actinomycetes bacterium | reverse complement strand
TGGATTAACAGGTGCACAAGGTGCAACCGGCCAACAAGGTGCAACCGGATCGCAGGGTTCGCAAGGTCTGCAAGGTGCAACCGGACCCGCGGGAATTTCTTCCGCGTCCTTAGGATCAATAAGTTTTGGAGATCTGAATTCGAGTCCAAATACTGAATTAACTTCAGCTTCATTCGGAAATTTCTTAGCTGGAAAGATTTATGTGATTGATGTGTTGATTCATGGGACATTCGTTGTGACAGGAACCCAAGGTGCTATTAATTTAGTTCGACTTACATCACCCGGATTCTCGCCTGCAATTTCATTCACCTACTTAGTCACAAGTGGGGCGTCTGTCCGAAGTGGTACCTCTGTGATTGAAAACAACATTCTTGCCAAAGTGCTCGTGGACGGCACTTCAGTCCCAAGTGACTTCAGGTTGCAAGCGACTATTTCTGTTGCACCTTCAACCACGGTCAATACTTTTACGTCGTCAGGAGGTTTTTTAGCTGAACAAGTTGGTTCGTCACTAACGATGTAATTAAGGCCACTAACGAGGAAATACCTCTAAATGCTGGAGCGGGTGACCGGGATCGAACCGGCACAACCAGCTTGGAAGGCTGGAGTTCTACCATTGAACTACACCCGCATTTAGGCGTTTCTTGCTTCGGGGCGGGAACCTCAATTACGAGGTTTCTGCTCCAGTGGCATAAGGTACCGGTTCTGGTTAGGAGAAGGTAATTTCATACCTTAGACTCCTGCCTTACGCCGCCGGGGCGTAGCGTAGTGGCTAGCGCGCCTGCTTTGGGAGCAGGAGACCGCGAGTTCGAATCTCGCCGCCCCGACCAGTAGTACCCAGATCCAAGTTGCCATAGGGAATCCCTTTAAAGGAGTGTCGTGAAGAGCGCCGTAGAAAAACTCAATGAAACCCGCGTAAAGATTTCTATTGAAGTTACATTCGACGAACTGGCGCCCTTTCTCGCAGACGCATACACAACTGTAAGTTCGCGCGTAAACATTCCTGGATTCCGTAAAGGCAAAGTTCCTCAAGCAATGATTGATCAACGCGTTGGTCGCGCAGTTGTATTGGATGAAGCAATCAATGCCGCTATCCCAACTTTTTATACACAAGCAGCTCGCGAAGCAAAGATTTCTCCAATCGGTCGCCCTGAAGTTGATATCAAAGAACTCAAAGACAAGGTTTCACTTTCTTTAGAAGTTGAAGTTGATATCCGTCCTGAAATTGAACTTCCTGATTTTTCACAAATCACTCTTACGGTTGATGATGTAGAAGTAACGGATGCGGAAATTGAAGAACAACTCACAGCACTCCGCGCTCGCTTTGGAACTCTGACCTCTGTTGAAAAACTTGTTGAGACTGGCGATTTTGTTTCAATTGATTTGAGTGCAAAAGTTGATGGCGAAGAAATTGAAGGCGGAACTGTTAATGATGTTTCTTATGAAGTCGGTTCAAACCGCATGGTTGATGGACTCGATGATGCACTTCAAGGATTAAAGGAAGGCGAGAGCAAGCGATTTACTGCTGGCCTTGTTGGAATGGCAGAAGGACAAACTGGCGATATCGATGTAACCGTGAAGTCTGTAAAGCGTCGCGATCTTCCAGAAGCTGATGATTCTTTTGCAAAGATGGCATCTGAGTTTGAAACCATTGCAGAACTAAAGGCTGATATTTCTACTCGCTTGAATCGCATCAAGGAGATGGAGCAAGGATCATCTGCTCGCGATCTTCTGGTCGACAAGTTGATGACAGAGATTAAGGTCCCTGTTCCACAAAACTTAATTGATAGCGAAGTTAACAGCCACCTTGAAGGCGAAGGCCGTCAAGATGATGCAGTTCACCGCGCTGAAGTAATTGAGTCAACTACAAAGTCATTTACTCAAGAAATTATTTTTGACACCATCGTTGATGCTGAGCAAGTTTCAGTTAACGAAGCTGAATTAACTGAATACCTTTTCCGCGCTTCACAGCGTTACGGAATGTCTCCAGATCAATTCATCAAGGAAGTAACTGATGCTGGTCAGGTAAACACGATGATTTCAGAAGTAGCTCGCGCTAAGGCGCTTGCTGGTGTTCTGAGTCGCGTGAAGGTAGTCACTAAGTCAGGAAAGGCTGTGGATCTAGAAGCTCTTCGTCCACAACCTGTTGTTCTTGACGCCGACTCTGAATAAGCCACTCCACCTAACTTCTCTCAGGGCGAACAGGCTGAGCCTGATTTCACCAACAATCGGGAAGCATTCCCACCCAAAGATTGTTAAGGTCAATACATAGAAATTTCGTATTGAATAAAGCCTTCAGGAGGAACAGTGGAAGAAATCACCTCGCGTTCAGCGGGTTCAAATATGGGCGGCTTGGATGACCAGGTTTACCAGCGACTTCTGAAAGAGCGCATCATTTTCATGACCGGTCAAGTTGAAGACAACATGGCAAATGCAATTTCTGCTCAGATGCTGCTCCTTGCAGCTGAAGATCCAGATAAAGATATTTTCCTATACATCAACTCACCTGGCGGATCTGTATCTGCGGGTATGGCTATTTACGACACCATGCAATACATCAAGAATGATGTTGCGACAGTGACGATGGGACTTGCTGCATCAATGGGTCAGTTCTTGCTCACCGCCGGCGCAGCTGGAAAGCGTTACGCACTTCCTAACGCGCGCATATTGATGCACCAACCTCTCGGAGGAATTGGCGGCACGGCTACTGAGATTCGTATTCAAGCTGAACAAATGGCATTCACAAAGCGTCGCATGGCAGAACTAATTGCCAAGCACTCAGGTCAAAGCGTAGAAACAATTACAGCTGACTCTGATCGCGACCGCTGGTTCGATGCAGAAGAAGCAAAGGCTTATGGTCTTGTTGACCATGTTGTTAAGTCAGCATCACAAGTAACAGGAAGCGGTGGCGCAGCATGAATAACAAAGTAAACGACATCTCGGCTCGTTACGTTCTCCCAACAATCGAGGAGAAGACGGCTTATGGTTTCAAACGTCTTGATCCTTATACAAAGCTTTTCGAAGAGCGCATTATTTTCTTGGGTCAACCAATTGATGACACAGTTGCAAACGATGTAATGGCGCAGCTATTGACTCTCGAGTCGATGGATCCAGACCGCGACATCATGATGTACATCAACTCACCTGGCGGATCTTTCACAGCGCTAACGGCAATTTATGACACGATGCAATTCGTTCGTCCTGACGTGATGACAATTTGTCTCGGTCAAGCTGCATCAGCTGCTGCGATTTTGCTTGCAGGAGGAGCTAAAGGAAAGCGCTTTGCTCTTGAGCATGCCCGTATCTTGATTCACCAACCTTCATCAGAGGGCGGTGGCCAAGGATCGGATATCGAAATCCAAGCTCGCGAAATCATGCGCATGCGCGCACTTTTGGAAGAGATGCTTGTTAAGCATTCAACAAAGTCAGCTGAAGAAATTGCTAAAGACATCGAGCGCGACAAGATTCTTACTGCCGCAGACGCTGTCGAGTACGGCCTCATCGACCAGGTTCTAGCCTCTCGTAAAGCTGTTAAGTAATTCGATTCACCTATAAGCGAACACCGCTTGTGCTCAAATGCCCCGCCAGAAATGGTGGGGCTTTGTAGTCTTAAGGCATGAACACACGCATCGGAGAATCAGGCGATCTCTTGAAGTGTTCTTTCTGCGGAAAGACACAAAAGCAAGTCAAGAAACTTATCGCTGGTCCCGGCGTATACATCTGTGATGAATGTATTGAACTTTGTAATGAAATCATTATCGAAGAGCTTTCAGAGACAAGCACCCTTGGTTTAACTGAACTTCCAAAGCCACAAGAGATTTCAGACTTCCTAGATCAATTTGTAATTGGGCAGGACCGAGCAAAGCGTTCACTCGCAGTTGCTGTCTATAACCACTACAAGCGTGTTCAATCTGGCGATACAAAGCGCGAGGATTCTGTCGAGCTTGCGAAATCAAACATTTTGATTCTTGGACCTACAGGTTGCGGCAAGACACTTCTTGCTCAGACACTGGCCAGAATGTTGAACGTTCCATTTGCGATTGCGGATGCAACAGCACTAACCGAAGCAGGTTATGTGGGCGAGGATGTAGAAAACATTCTCCTCAAACTTATTCAAGCTGCAGATTTTGATGTTAAGAAGGCCGAAACAGGAATCATCTATATCGATGAAATCGATAAGGTCGCACGCAAGGCAGAGAATCCATCCATTACTCGTGACGTATCGGGTGAAGGCGTACAGCAAGCACTATTGAAGATTCTCGAAGGAACAACTGCATCTGTTCCACCACAAGGTGGCCGAAAGCACCCTCATCAAGAATTCTTGCAAATTGACACAACAAATATTCTTTTCATCGTTGGCGGTGCATTCTCTGGACTTGAGAAAATTATTGAGAGCCGCAAGGGCAAAGCCGGAGTTGGATTCAACGCGAAACTTCAATCAATTGATGATGTTCAAAAGACAGATATTTTCGGCGAGGTCATGCCTGAAGATTTGTTGAAGTTTGGAATGATTCCTGAATTCATCGGACGTTTACCAATTCTTACGAGCGTTGAAAATCTTGATCGCCCGGCCCTCATGGAAATTCTTACTGAGCCAAAAAATGCACTCGTAAAACAATATGAGAAGCTATTCGAATTAGATGGTGTTGAACTTGAAGTAACTCCAGAAGCTCTTGGCGTTGTGGCTGATCTTGCGATCAAGCGCGGAACCGGAGCTCGTGGTCTTCGAGCAATTATGGAAGAAACGCTTCTTTCGGTCATGTACGAAGTTCCATCCCGCAAGGATGTGGAGCGCGTTGTCATCACTCCTGGAGTGGTACGAAAAGAAGAAGAACCTCAGTACGTCTCCCGCGGAGCCGGCCCTAAGCGAGCAAGCAAGCCAAAGAGCGCCGATGGTTCCGAGGAGAAGAGCGCTTAAGTTTTAATCTAGACTCACCTCTTATGAGCGAACGCCCTGAACTAGCAGCGAGTTTTACGCCTGCCGATATTGAGGGTGTCCTCTATCAAAAGTGGATTGACGCAGGCTATTTCAAGGCTGATGCAAAGTCGGAGAAGCCTCCGTTCACCATAGTTATTCCTCCTCCAAACGTGACCGGAAGTCTGCATATTGGCCACGCTCTTGACCACACGCTTCAAGACATTTTAATTCGGATGAAGCGAATGAAGGGTTTCGAAGCTCTGTGGCTTCCAGGAATGGACCATGCCGGAATCGCAACTCAAAACGTTGTCGAAAAACAATTGGCAGCACAAGGTTTATCGCGTCACGATCTAGGTCGTGAAAAATTTGCAGAAAAAGTTTGGGAGTGGAAAGCAGAATCTGGCGGCACCATTCTTGGACAGATGAAGCGACTCGGAGATTCAGTTGACTGGAGCCGGGAAGCATTCACGATGGATGCAAATCTCTCCGAAGCTGTCTTGGAAATATTTAAGCGCCTCTACGATGCAAAATTAATTTATCGTGCAGAGCGAATCATCAACTGGTGTATTCGTTGCCACACAGCGCTCTCGGACATCGAAGTAGATCACCAAGATGATGCAGGTGAACTTGTCTCCATTCGCTACGGAGATGGTGATAGCGCGATTGTTGTCGCGACTACACGTGCTGAAACCATGTTGGGGGATACGGCTATTGCTGTTCACCCAGAAGATGATCGCTACAAGGCCCTTGTCGGAACTTTTGTCACTCTGCCAATTACTGGTCGGAAGATTCCAATCGTTGCTGACGAACACGTTGATCCAGAGTTTGGTACTGGTGCAGTAAAAGTAACTCCTGCCCACGACCCTAACGACTTCGAAATCGGACAGCGCCATAAACTCGAAAACATTAGCGTTATGGACAGCCTCGGCGTAATTGCAAATACAGGAACTGTCTTTGATGGAATGGATCGTTTTGAGGCTCGCACAAAAGTTGTCGAAGCGCTTAAAGCAGACGGTCGAATCGTTGCAGAGAAGCGCCCATACATGCACTCTGTCGGACACTGTTCACGATGCGACACGACTGTTGAACCGCGCCTTTCTAAGCAGTGGTTTGTAAAGGTTGCACCGCTCGCGAAAGCGGCAGGGGATGCTGTTCGTGATGGTCGCGTAAAGATTGAACCTGAAGAATTATCGCCTCGATATTTTGACTGGATCGACAACATGCATGACTGGTGTATTTCTCGCCAGCTCTGGTGGGGTCATCGCATACCTGTTTATTACGGCCCAAATGGCGAAGTAGTTGTTTGTGGACCAAATGAAGTTCCACCTGCCGGATACGAGCAAGATCCCGATGTGCTTGATACCTGGTTCTCTTCGGCCCTTTGGCCCTTCTCAACTTTAGGCTGGCCTAATAAAACGGAAGATTTAGCAAAGTTTTACCCAACAAGTGTTCTTGTAACAGGCTATGACATTCTCTTCTTCTGGGTTGCGCGAATGATGATGTGGGGATTGTTCGCAATGGATGGCGTCCAGCCTTTCCATACAATCGCTCTCCATGGCCTAGTTCGCGACAAATTTGGCAAGAAGATGTCAAAGTCAAAGGGCAACGTTGTTGATCCAATTGAATTCATGGATAAGTATGGTTCAGATGCGCTTCGATTCACCTTAGCTCGAGGAGCAAATCCTGGAGCAGACCAAGCGCTTGCTGAAGAATGGATTGCAGGAGCTCGAAACTTTGCAACAAAGCTTTGGAACGCAACACGATTCGCAAATATGAATGGCGCAACAACTGAAGGCGCACTTCCAGCTTTTGATTCTCTTGATGACATCAACAAATGGATTCTTACGCGTCTTGATGAAACCGTTGCTGATGTAGATCAATATCTTGAAAAATTCGAATTCGCTAAGGCTTGTGAACTTATTTATCACTTTGCCTGGGATGACCTTTGCGACTGGTATTTGGAACTTACGAAATCAGCGTTTGCCAAGGGCGGAACAGATGCAGCAGATACCCAGCGAGTACTGGGCCATGTTTTAGATCAGCTTCTTCGATTAATGCATCCGGTCATGCCGTTTATTACTGAAGAACTCTGGTGCAACTTAACTGGCAAAGAGACTCTTGTGACTGCCGCTTGGCCAAAATTTGATCCAGCACAACGCGATGAATCATCTCTTATTGCTGTCTCCAAAGTTCAAGAAATCATCACCGAAATTCGTCGCTTTAGAAATGATCAAGGAATCAAGACTTCAGCTCGTATCGTTGCCAGATTCAATGGAATGGATGAAGTCGGACTTTCATCGTATGAAGATGCAATTCGATTTATTGTTCGTTGCGACAAAGAAGATGGAAACTTCACATCAAAAATTGATGTTGCTGGGGTAACTATTGAGTTTGATTTATCTGGTGCAATCGACATTAAAGCTGAACGCGCGCGATTAACAAAGGACTTAGCGGCTGCGGAGAAAGATAGAAATACAGCAAAGATAAAAATTGATAATGAAGGTTTCATGGCTAAGGCTCCAATGGAAGTTGTCCAGGAAATTCGTCAGCGCCTAGCTGATACAACTGCTGACATTGAGCGAATAACTGCAGCGCTTGCTGCTCTACCCGCCGAATGAACATGAGCTCCCCAGATAGTCTTGAAGCAGTCGAACATATTTACCAAGCTCTGCTTAAGCGCTGGCCTGAGACTCGAATCGAGCCCTCTTTAGATCGTATTGCCGCGCTCTGCGACGCACTTGGAAGTCCGGAGCGGACATATCCGGTCGTGCACATTGCAGGAACTAATGGCAAGACAACTACTTCAAGAATGATTGATTCACTATTTAGCGAACTTGGATATCGAACTGGACGCTTTACTAGCCCTCATCTTGAAAGCTTTCTAGAGCGAATTTCACTAAAGGGAGAACCGATTTCCCCTGAGGGCATGATTGCCACATATAACGACATCGCTCTCTACTTGGATTTAATCGATAGTCGCCAACCACATCCAATTTCATTTTTTGAAGCAATGACGGCTCTGGCTTTTGTAGCCTTTGCTGAATTTCCAGTAGACGTCGCTGTTGTTGAGGCCGGAATGGGCGGGGCATGGGATGCAACAAATATTGTTGCAAGCCAAGTTTCTGTTATTACTCCCATCGGATTAGATCACACCGAATACTTGGGCGAGACCCTAGAGGAGATTGCCGAAACAAAGTCTGGAATTATTAAGCCTGAGACGCACGTTGTTCTTGCTGCCCAACCAGCTGAAGTTGCCAAAGTATTGACGGCAAAAATCCTTGAGAAGTCTGCAATTCCATATCGAGAGGGAATTGAATTTTCAGTATCTCATCGCGATATCGCGGTAGGCGGCCAGATGATTTCTGTTAGCGGAATTTTCGGAGAATATACAGAAATATTTATTCCACTCTATGGCGCACATCAAGGTTCGAATGCCGCAGTTGCAATCGCCGCTGTCGAGGCATTTGCTGGGGTAAAACTAGATGAAGAAATCGTTCGAGTGGCGTTTGCAAAAGTTACATCCCCGGGTCGCTTCGAAGTTCTTTATAGAGATCCAACTGTCATAGTTGACGCTGCGCATAACCCACATGGCGCTCATGCGCTTGCCTCAACAATTTCAACCGAGTTTGATTTTGAAACTGTTTTTGGCGTTCTTTCTATATTGGGAGAAAAAGATGTGCACGGAGTCTTGATGGAACTTGAGCCAGTTATTGACAGGCTTGTAGTTACCCAGAACTCTTCTGATCGAGCTCTTCCCGTCGATGATTTATATGCCGCCGCTGTGGAAGTGTTTGGAGCCGAGCGAGTATTTAAAGAAGTTGATTTGCAGCGCGCTATAACAACATCGATCGAACAATGTACGTTGATAAATCAAAAGAGTGAAGGCGTTTCGGCAGTTTTGATAACAGGTTCTGTCGTGACAGCTGGTGAATCGCGAGCCATACTTCGTAAAATTGTTGAGTCACGAACATGAGAATTCTCGGCTCTGCAGTCATAACAATGGAAGCGCTGATAATGGGCTTTGCCCTTTTGCTAGCCATGGAAAACCATGGAGCCGTCGCTCTTTCATTAGGTGGACTTTTGGCACTTGCCTGCTTGTTAACAGCTGGCCTTATGAAGAAGAAAATTGGCTGGTTGATCGGGACAGCCCTTCAAGTCGGGCTCATCGCCTACGGATTGGTAGTGCCGTCCATGTATTTCATAGGTGCGCTTTTCGGCGGCCTTTGGGCAACGGCCTTCTTCCTGGGGCGCAAGGGCGAGGCGATTAGGGCCAAATTGATTGCCGAAAGAGACCAGAACAGTCCGATTTAAGGGATTCCCGACAAGCCCATAGAATGCGTCAGTGACCAACCCAGCGCAAGTTCAGCAGGAAAGAACCCTCATTCTCGTTAAGCCAGATGGCGTTAAGCGTTCATTGGTAGGCGAAGTAATCGCTCGCATCGAACGTAAGGGTTACAAAATTTCCGCGTTGAAGATGGTGCAACCAGATCTCGCAACTCTTGCTCTTCACTATGCCGAGCATGAGGGAAAGCCGTTCTATGAACCTCTTCTTGAATTTATGTTGTCGGGTTCGGTCGTAGCAATCATCGCTGAGGGCAATCGAGTAATCGAAGGCTTCCGCAAGTTGGCTGGAACTACTGATCCAACGACTGCAGAACCAGGAACAATCCGCGGCGACTTAGCGCGCGATCAAGGTACAAAAGTTGTTCAGAATATTGTTCACGGTTCAGATTCAGTCGAATCTGCAACTCGTGAAATAACTATTTGGTTTCCGGAAATTAAGAATTAATGAAGATGAGGAAGAAGGAAGAGATGAGCGAGAAGAAACCATCACGCATGGACTTTTTTGGACGTGATATGGCTGTAGATCTTGGAACTGCGAATACTTTGGTTTATGTTCGCGGACGCGGAATCGTTCTTAACGAGCCTTCTGTCGTAGCTGTAAATCAAGATACAGGTGCAATCCTCGCTGTTGGAATCGAAGCCAAAAGAATGATTGGCCGTACACCAGGCAATATTGTTGCGATCCGTCCTCTAAAAGATGGCGTAATCGCAGACTTTGATACAACCGAGCGCATGCTTCGTTACTTCATTCAAAAGGTACATAAGCGTCGTTACTTGGCAAAGCCTCGCATCGTTGTTTGTGTTCCATCTGGAATCACAGGCGTCGAGCAGCGTGCGGTTAAAGATGCTGGTTATGCGGCAGGTGCCCGCAAGGTTTACATCATTGAAGAACCAATGGCAGCTGCTATTGGCGCAGGACTTCCAATTCATGAGCCAACAGGCAACATGGTTGTAGATATTGGCGGCGGAACAACGGAAGTTGCCGTAATTTCACTTGGCGGAATCGTGACAGCGCTCTCAATCCGAATTGGTGGAGACGAGCTTGATCAAGCAATTATTACTTGGGTTAAGAAGGAATATTCCTTGTTACTGGGTGAGCGCACGGCTGAAGAAATTAAGATGGCAATTGGTTCTGCGTGCAAGCTTCCAGACGAGCCTGACGCTGAGATTCGCGGACGCGATTTAGCAACAGGTCTTCCAAAGGTAATCCTTGTAACTGCTGAAGAAATCCGCAGAGCTCTTGAAGAGCCTGTAAATCAAATTGTTAACGCTGTTAAGAGCACGCTAGATAAAACACCACCAGAACTTGCAAGCGACCTAATGGATCGTGGAATTGTTCTTACTGGTGGCGGCGCTCTGCTTCGCGGACTTGATGAGCGACTTCGCCAAGAAACTGGAATGCCAGTTCATGTTTGCGATCGTCCTCTAAATGCTGTTGCTGAAGGTTCCGGAAAATGTATCGAGGAATTCGAAGCACTTGAAAAGGTTTTGATTTCAGAACCTCGTCGTTAAGTTGTAATTTTGTAGCGACAAGGCAAGGAGACTTTTATGGCACGCAGCGGGAGCAATCGTTCCAGACTCCTGCTCGTGACACTTTTGGTTTCATCGCTTTTACTAATTACTCTCGATTTGAGAGGCGTAAGTTTAATTTCAGGTTCTCGAAGTGCTGCCCAAACTGTCTTATCTCCAATTCAAAAAGCAACGTCAGATATTTTTGCGCCCGTTGGACGCTTCTTGAGCGATGTAAAGAATTTTGGAAAGACAAAAGCGGAAATTCAGGATTTACGTACTGCAAATGCTAGATTAAAAAAGCAAGCCGTTCTCAACGCAGATATCAAAGGTCAACTGACGCAACTGCGTAAAGTCTTAGACCTCGCTGGACGCGGAGGTTATAAAGTTGTTTCTGCGCGAGTTATCGGCAGAGGATCGGCTTCGACATTTAGTCAGACGATTACCCTCGATGCTGGTTCAAGTAGCGGAATTCGAAACAACATGACTGTCATTTCCGAGAATGGTCTAGTTGGTGTAGTGAAGTCAGTAACGGTTAATTCATCAATCGTTTTATTAATGAGTGACCCAACATTCCGAATCGGCGTTCGAGTCGCTCGTTCTCAGAGCGTAGGTGTTCTTATTGGTCAAGGAACTAATACCTATAATCTTGAATTGCTAGACCCAGCTGGCTCATTACAAATTGGTGATTCACTCATTTCAATCGGAAGCGATAACAATCGTCCGTTCATTCCAGGTTTGCCTGTAGGAGTGGTTACAAAAGTCGATCACACTGAAACTCTCCTTACACAGAGCGCCACTGTGAAGTCTTTTAGCAATTTAAATGATCTTGGCATTGTGTCAGTGGTTATACAAGCTCCGACGACTGCGCCAAGCAAGCCAATAAATCCAACTCCTAATCCAACGGTGACAGTGATGGTTACGCCAGTTCCCGCTCCTTCACCATCGATTAGCGCAAGCCCAACTCCTTCTCCTTCGACATCTGCAAAACAGGCTAAGAAGTGAGTTCGGTTCGGCTTGGGGTTAGTTCCGCCATTCTCTTCTTTGTTTTCGTAATTCAGGAATCGATTATTTCAATTGTGCATCTTCCAATTTCTGGGTTTTCACTTTATTTAGCTGTTCTCGTCTGTTTGATTGCACTTGAAGATCACAATGGATCAGTTGTCATGGGTTTTATTGGCGGCCTAGTTCTAGATCTTTCCCCGACCTCACAAAGTCCCTTTGGACAATGGGCGCTAATTTTTACAATTATCGGTTTCCTAGTTTCTAATAATTTGGAAAGTGTTGGAGATTTCACTTCCCAACCAATTTCATTTGTTCTTTTTATATCAATCGGATCTGCGTTCGCACTCTTCATTTACCTAGTCGTCGGATTAGCGCTTGGCGAAAATAGCGGTTCATTCGGTCACAATCTCTTAGTTGTTGCTGGGAATTTCATCTGGACTCTTCTTTTCACACCACTATTCCTGCCGGTCATACGTCGACTACGTGAATTGACTCTTACTTCGAGGGAGCGAGTGTGAGTTCCCAACGTTCCAGACTTAACCTTGTAATTGTTCAAACTCTCGTTATTTCATTGATGCTTGCCCTTATTGGCCGACTTTTCTATTTGCAGGTTGCAAATACAACGGTTTATCAAAGCGCAGCGCTCTCCATCCAAAGCCGTGACATTGTGAGTCCTGCGCTCCGGGGAGCTATAACAGATAGCGCAGGGCTTCCTCTTGCAATGGACCGTCCTGGTTTAGCAATTGCAGTGGATCGAAGTGTTATTGATAAGCAGTCCGATAAAGGTGTTGCAGTTCTTACGAGAGTTAGTAATCTGCTAAAGCTGCCTTACGCCGATTTATGGCAAAGCACGCGTCTTTGTGGTGAAATCACAACAGGTAAGAAATCTGGGTGCTGGAACGGTACGCGTTTTCAAGCCATTCCAATTACAAAACAGGCAACTCAAACTCAAGCACTCGTAATCCTTGAAAATTCAGATATATATGCCGGCGTTACTGCCGAACCAGTTCCAGTCCGAAGCTACCCATCACTTGCAGGTGAGTCACCAGTACACGTCCTGGGCTATGTGGGTGGCGTTTCAGAAAATGATTTAAACGATCCGACAAAAGGCTTTTATCGAAACGAGAATGTAGGCAAGTCTGGGCTTGAGTACATGTACGACAATTATTTGCGTGGAACGCCTGGAATCAAGACTGTAATTGTTGATCGAAAAGAAGCAGTGACTCAGACTTCTCAAAATACCGCTCCAATACCGGGCGATAATCTTGTCACTAACTTAAATGCGAGTCTTCAAGCAGCAACCGAAACTGCCCTAAATCGAGCCGTTCGCAATTCCAGATCAATGGGCTACCACGCGGACTCAGGTGCAGCGATTGTGTTAAATGTGAAGAATGGCGCCGTCCTCGCAATGGCTTCTTGGCCAACTTATGATCCAAATATGTTTCAAAAAGGTCTTACGGTTCAACAAGCCAAAGACCTTTTTAGCGAAGCAACAGGCGTCCCTGCTCTCTCGAGAGCAATTCAAGGAACATACGCACCGGCTTCGACATTCAAAGCACTGTCAGTTGTGGCGGCTTCTAAAGCCGGATACAACCTGAATGGCAATTACGCATGTCCCTCAACTGTAAAAATTGGAAATAGAGTTTTCAAGAACTTTGAAGCCAAGAACGAGGGCACAATCAATATGGAACAGGCAATTGCTGTTTCTTGTGACACCATTTGGTATCAGATCGCATACGATGCGTGGGTTCGCGATGGTGGTCTAAGTCCTAAATCTAATCTGAAGGACTACTTCTTCC
This sequence comes from uncultured Actinomycetes bacterium, assembly GCA_903898555.1. Classification (GTDB taxonomy): domain Bacteria; phylum Actinomycetota; class Actinomycetes; order Nanopelagicales; family Nanopelagicaceae; genus PALSA-747. The sequence continues at coordinate 28,179 of CAIUFY010000011.1, read as the reverse complement.
TCAATGCTAAGAACTTTGGTGTTGGGAAAAAGACGGGCATTGACCTTCCTGGTGAAGCAGCTGGCCGCTTGCCGGATCGAAATTGGAAGAAGAATTACTGGGATGCAAACAAGAATTTCTTCTGCAACTATTCAACGCGTGCCTTGAAGAAGGATCTCACTCCGTACCTCATTGCAATCGCCCATGAAAATTGCATTGATGGCTACATGTTGCGAGCCGGAGACGCTGTTAACTTTTCAATCGGACAGGGTGACACTCTGGTTTCCCCTCTTCAGCTAGTTAATATGTATGCGGCAATTGCAAATGGCGGGACGCTTTACAAACCACAAATTGCGCGAGCAATTGTCAGTCCGCAGGGCAAAGTGATTAAAGACTTCAAGCCAGTAGTGAATGGAAAAATCCCTGCCACATCCTCAGATCTCGCATTCTTACATCGTGCACTTCGTGCCGTAGCAACACGGGGAACGGCCGCCGGACTTTTTGCTAATTATCCAATTGCGGTCAGCGGAAAGACTGGTACGGGTCAGGTATTAGGTCGAAATACAAACGGAAGCGCAAAAGATGACACCTCCTGGTTTGTCTCATACGCACCAAGCGACAAACCGCAATACGCGGTTGTGATGATGGTTAGCCAAGGTGGATTTGGAGCAACAGCATCTGGTGGTGGGGTAAAAGAAATCTACTCCGCACTTTTTGGCGTCAAAGGAAATACTGTTGATCCTAAGGCAGCTATCTTTCCAGCTAGCGGTCCAAAGACCTCTATTCCGAAGATTGATACAAAGAGCGCAGTGACTAAGAAGGCGGTGACAAAATGACTTCGCTCAACCAATCATTTCGCACTCGATCTCGCGGCGATTCAATTCGAAGAAATCTCTCTGGTTTCGACAAGTGGCTAACACTTGCTGTGTTAATGCTCTTAATTGTCGGGACCCTTCTTGTGTGGGCAGCAACGCGAACATGGTTCGCATCGCAAGGACTAGATCCACAATATTATTTAAAGAGACACGTTCTCAACATTGTCATTGGGGGACTTCTCTCCTACGGAACTACTCTCGTTGATTATCGGCTCTTGCGTGCATACACACCGATTGTGTGGGGACTCGGAGTACTTGGACTTATTGCAGTACTTATTCCTGGAGTTGGTTCAACTGTAAATGGAGCACGCGCGTGGATTTCATTCCCTGGTGGGTTTCAAGTTCAGCCAGCAGAATTAGCAAAGATTGCAATCATTGTTGGTATTGCAATGCTTCTTGCGGAGAAGCGAGATATCGATGCTGATCCGACAGATCGCGATGTCTTAAAGGCGCTCTCTTTATCGGCAATACCAATTTTACTAATTTTGCTACAACCCGATTTGGGAACTGTAGTAATCATCAGCGCCGCAATGGTGGCGATGATTGCAGTTTCAGGAGCACCCTCGCGGTGGATTGTTGGATTGTTGTTACTTGCAGTTCTTGGGGGATTCGTTGCAATTAAGGCCGGAGTTGTAAGCAACTACCAGGTAAAGCGCCTTCAAGCTTTCGTAGATCCAACAGCTGATCCACAGCAAAGTGGTTATCAAATAAGACAATCTCGAATCACAATCGGATCAGGTGGCTTCTTGGGTAAGGGTTTATTTAATGGCCCACAAACAAATGGAAGGTTTGTTCCAGAACAACAAACTGACTTCATCTTTACGGTTGCAGGGGAAGAGCTTGGTTTCCTCGGCGCTGGATTCATCCTCATCTGCTTTTCGGTAATTTTCCTTCGAGCGTTCATGATTGCTAGGCGAACGTCGGATATGTTTGGTCGATTGGTATGCGTTGGGGTGATTGCTTGGTTTGCTTTCCAAACATTTGAAAATGTCGGCATGTGCATGGGGCTGGTGCCCATGACTGGAGTACCCCTGCCTTTTCTCTCCTATGGAGGGTCGAGCATGTTTGCGAATTTGATTGGATTTGGGCTACTCCAAAATGTTCACGTTCGTAGTCGATAACCGCTCGCTCAAACACGCGTAAATCTGCCCCAATTCTTGATTTCTGACCCCGTCTGCAATACTTATCTCAGCGTTCGCGCATGTACTTACTTGAGTGGCCCCCTTCGGGTGCGGCCTTAATAGCTCAGATTGCATCCGATGCTAAATTTTTAAGAGTAATTTCATAAAGATTTTGTACGAGCACCGCTTCGCATTTAATGGTGTGAGGCCTAAACGAAGTACCAGCAGGTGGGGTACATGAAAAGGATTTGATCTTATGGCTCCAGAGCCAAAAGGTGGGCGCAAGCGCGCTACCAAAAAAACAGCAGCACGTGCTTCGGGTACTTCAGAGGTTGTTGAAGAGTCGAAACCGGAGATTGTTGAAGCGTTAATTGAAGAAAAGCCAAAGCGCCAAACAAAAAAGGCCGCGGCAATTCCAGTTCCTGTATTTCAAGCGGCTCCAATTACTGAAAAGCCTGCTCGAGCAACAAAGAAAGCCGCACCTGCAGCTAAGAAAGCTGCACCAGCAGCGGCCAAGCCAGTTGTTGAGAGTTCTGAATCAACTGAAGAAAGCGCTGAAAGTGCTGAGCGCCGTCGTCGTCGTCGCGGAGGCCGCGGTCGCCGTCGTCCAGGTGAGCGCCCAGACGGGCAAGAGGGACAAGAGGGACAAGAGTCCACTCAAGAAAATGAAAATTCAAATGAAAACCCAGCAGGAGAAGATGGAAGCGAAGCTTCTGGAACACACCGTCGTCGCCGTCGCCGTGCGCGCGGAGTCGATGTAGATGGAAATGCAATTGAAGAAACGATTGATGAAGATGGCGTAAAGACAGTTGTAAAAGTACGCGAACCTCGCGAACCAAAACAACGTGAAGACCGTCCAGATCGAAATGATCGTAACAATCGCCGCGACAGAGGCCGCGATCGCAATGATCGTAACAACCGTCGCGATAGAGAACCTCGCGATTTTGTACGACGTCGTGGCACGATTATCACCGAAGGTGAATTCTTAGCTCGTCGCGAAAACGTTGATCGCATCATGCTCGTCCGTCAGACAGGTGACAGAACTCAGATTGCCGTTCTTGAAGACAAGATCATGGTGGAGCACTACGTTAATCGAAATTCAAATATTTCTTACGTTGGAAACGTCTACCTCGGTAAAGTTCAAAACGTCTTGCCTTCGATGGAAGCTGCATTCGTTGATATCGGCAAGGGCAGAAATGCAGTTCTTTATGCTGGCGAAGTTAACTGGGATGCTGCTGGAATGGCGGAAAGTGCGAATCGAAAGATCGAGCACGTTTTAAAGACTGGCCAATCAGTACTTGTTCAAGTTACAAAAGATCCAATCGGACAAAAAGGTGCACGCCTAACAAGTCAGATTTCATTACCTGGTCGCTATCTTGTTTATGTTCCTAGTGGTGAGATGAGCGGCATTAGTCGTCGCCTTCCTGACCAAGAGCGTTCTCGCCTTAAATCAATTCTCAAAGGATTAGTTCCTGATGAAGCTGGCGTCATTGTTCGCACGGCCTCTGAGGGTGCTTCAGAAGAAGAACTTTCTAGTGATGTAAAGCGTCTACAAGAACAATGGTTGGCGATTCAAGAGAAGGCAGAAAACCCAAGTACTTCAGCTCCTTCCCTCTTGTACAGCGAACCAGATCTAACTGTTCGAGTCATTCGCGATATCTTTAACGAAGATTTCCGACAGCTGCTCGTTCAAGGCGATCAAGCCTGGGATGACATAAATGAATATCTTGGCCATATTGCACCTGAACTCACACAGAAGATTGAAAAGTGGGTAGGTCCACGCGATCTCTTTGCTGAACATAGAATTGAAGAACAGCTTGCTAAGGCTTTTGATCGCAAGGTTTACCTACCATCAGGTGGCTCACTCGTAATTGATCGCACTGAAGCAATGGTTGTTATCGATGTGAACACAGGAAAATTTGTCGGTAAAGGTGGAAACCTCGAGGAGACAGTTACAAAGAACAATCTTGAAGCTGCCGAAGAAATTGCTCGACAACTTCGCTTGCGCGACTTGGGCGGAATCGTTGTAATCGACTTTATTGATATGGCTCTGGAATCAAATCGTGATTTAGTTCTTCGTCGCCTTGTTGAATCTTTAGGTCGCGATCGGACTAAGCATCAAGTTGCTGAAGTGACTTCACTCGGACTCGTCCAGATGACGCGCAAGCGCATTGGACAAGGCCTTATCGAAGCCTTCTCTACTACATGCGAATCATGCGGAGGTCGTGGAATTCATATTCATAGCGAACCTGTTCGCAAGGTCGCACTCGACAAAGATTTGGACGTCAGGGCCAGCGAGTACATGGGAGCCTCAGCTGAACCTGAGCAGCCAGTAGTTGTAGAGGCGCCGGCCGTACCGGAGCCTAAATCTGAAGAAAGCGAGTCAAACCCAGCTCAAGCCCCTAAGCGCAAGCGTCGCCGGGCGGTCAGCACGGGGATAATTACGCCCGAATAAGCTCCAGAACTCAGTTTGACCCTATGGGTCGGTTTTCCGTACCCTTAGCCTCTGCCCTCGGGCCCCAAATGGGAATTCGAGCTCATAAGCAGTTTTCATTAGATACAGAAAAGTAGGGAAAAGTATGTACGCGGTTGTTAAAGCTGGAGGTCGTCAAGAGAAGGTTGCCGTTGGCGACACAATCATCGTCGATCGTCTCGATGCAAAAATTGGCGCAACAGTGTCATTCCCTGCAGTTCTATTGGTTGATGGCGCAACAGTGACATCTGATCCAAAAGTTCTTGCTACCGTAAAGGTTGCAGGCGAAGTTCTTGAAGAGACAAAGGGTCCTAAGATCGACATCCTTCGTTACAAGAACAAGACTGGCTATCGCCGTCGTCAAGGTTTTCGTGCAAGCTTGACCAAGGTCAAAATTACCGGAATAAATAAGTAAGGGGGCGAATAAAAAATGGCAAGTAAAAAAGGTGTCTCGTCTACCCGTAACGGTCGCGATTCAAATGCGCAGTATCTCGGAATCAAGCGTTTCGGTGGTCAGGTAGTTAAGAGCGGCGAGATTCTCGTTCGCCAACGCGGTTCAGTTTTCCACCCAGGAGCAAATGTTGGCATCGGTAAAGATGACACTTTGTTCGCTCTAGCTGCAGGAGCAGTTGAGTTCGGTCGCGCTCGCGGTCGCAAGGTTGTGAACGTCGTTCCGGTACTCGCTTAACAGCGGATTTATCTTTGCGGGTCCGCGGAATGCGGACCCGCTATTTTTTTTCTAGAGCAGTTTAAATAATTGAGGAAGTGGGGAGTGAAAAATGACAACATTCGTTGATCGCGTAACGCTTCATGCTTCTGCAGGTAACGGTGGAGATGGTTGCGTTTCTATTCACCGCGAAAAATTCGTCCCACTTGGTGGCCCAGATGGAGGAAATGGTGGACGCGGTGGCGACATCATCCTGGTTGTAGATTCAGGCGAAACCACACTTCTTGATTTTCACCACTCTCCACATCGCAAAGCCCTAAGTGCACGTCCCGGATACGGCGACTATTGCAATGGCGCAGATGGTGGCGACCTAATACTTTCAGTTCCTAACGGAACAGTAGTTAAAGATAAGAATGGAAACATTCTCGCGGATTTAGTTGGAACCGGAACTAGATTTATCGCTGCGCAAGGCGGCAAGGGTGGATTAGGTAATGCCGGCTTAGCTTCACGTAAGCGCCGCGCACCAGGATTTGCTCTCAAAGGTGAGCCAGGTGAAGAGCGCACATTAATTCTAGAACTCAAGAGCGTTGCAGATATTGGGTTGATTGGTTTCCCAAGCGCCGGCAAATCTTCTCTGGTCGCTGCTATTTCAGCGGCTCGTCCGAAGATCGCTGACTATCCGTTTACAACTCTTGTGCCAAATCTTGGCGTTGTCCAAGCCGGAGAAACTCGATTCACTGTTGCTGACGTTCCTGGACTTATTCCAGGTGCTTCACAGGGTAAAGGTTTGGGACTTGAATTCCTACGTCACGTTGAACGCTGCGCAGCTCTCGTGCATGTGCTCGACTGCGGAACTCTTGAAACCGATCGTGATCCAATTAAGGATTTTGATGTGATTGAAGAAGAACTTTCGCACTATGGTGGATTAGCTGATCGCCCACGAATTATTGCGCTGAACAAAATCGATTTGCCTGATGGAAAAACAATGGCTGACATGGTGCAATCAACACTTGAAGCCCGTGGCTTTGAGGTTTACCAAATTTCCGCTGCTGCTCGAATGGGCTTACAAGAACTTACCTATGCAATGGGAAGAATCATTCAGGAGTACAGAAAGAATGAAGCAAAAGAGGAGAAGGTACGAATTGTTCTTCGCCCAACTCCAGTAAACGATGGTGGCTTCACTGTAACTGCCAACCCAGATGGATCATTCTCTGTAACAGGCAACAAGCCTGAACGCTTTGTTCGCCAGACCGATTTCGGCAATGCCGAAGCGATTGGATACTTGGCAGACCGTCTTGCACAACTTGGTGTTGAGCGCGCACTTTTCAAAGCAGGCGCAAAAGCCAAGGATGAAGTTCGTATTGGAACTGGCGATTCAGCTGTAATTTTCGATTGGGAACCAACAATTGAAGCGGGTGCTGAACTTCTTGCTGGACCACGAGGCAGTGACTTGCGTATTGAATCCCCTTGGGCTGGTCGCTACGTGGAAGACAAAGCAGACGTTCTCAATGAAGATGAAATTGAAGCACAATGGGAGTACAACGTCGCAGATCCACACACTCCACGAATCGACGAGAACTAGGTTTAAAACATGAAGCGCAACGAGATTGGCACTGCTGCGCGCGTTGTTATCAAGATCGGTTCTTCTACCCTCACGGGCAAGGCCGGTGAGCAGCTCGACAAAAAGCATGTCGATTCCATTGTAGATATTGTCGCAAGCCTTCGAGCTTCAGGAAAAGAAGTAGTTCTCGTATCCTCTGGCGCAATCGCTGCTGGTCTAGCGCCACTTGGAATGAGTGTGCGACCAAAGGATCTTGCCACTCAGCAAGCAGCAGCTTCTGTTGGACAAGGCTTATTGATTTCATATTACAACGAAGCGTTTACACGCCATTCCTTGATCTCCTCCCAAGTTCTATTAACAATTGACGATGTAGTTCGGCGCGCTCATTACCAAAATGCGCAGCGCACTCTTTTTAAATTGCTTCAACTCGGTGTAGTTCCAATTATCAACGAGAACGACACCGTAGGCGTCCAAGAAATTCGCTTTGGAGATAATGATCGCCTTGCTGCCCTTGTCTCACATTTAATTGGAGCAGATCTCTTAGTTCTTGTAACGGACATAGATGGCCTTTACGATGCGCCGCCTTCAAAGCCAGGTGCGAAGCGAATCTCAGAAGTACCCGATGTTACAAAGCTTGTTGATGTGCAGGTTGGTGGAGTTGGATCTTCAGGCGTCGGCAGCGGTGGAATGATCACAAAAATTGACGCCGCGCGAATTGCAACAGGAGCTGGAGTTTCCATGCTTCTCACTTCACTTGAGAAATTAAGTTTGGCCCTTAGGGGAGAAGATGAGGGCACATTCTTCGAGGCTATTAAAGATAGAAAATCCTCTCGATTGCTATGGCTGGCTCACGCCTCAACGCCTAATGGAAAACTCGTAATCGACGACGGAGCAGTGAAGGCACTTAAGGAACGTGGAGTCTCACTTCTTCCCGCTGGCGTTAAGAGCGTTGAAGGTGAATTTATTTCAGGGGATACCGTCGAATTAGTTTCACTCCAAGGAATTGTGATTGCTCGAGGGTTAGTAGCTTTTGATTCACAAGAAATTCCTAAGATGATTGGAAAATCTACTAAGGAACTTGCTCAAACGATGGGCCCTGAATACGAGCGGGAACTCGTACACAGGGACGACCTCGTCCTGCTTTAATTCTTAGCTATATCCATCATTACCTGAGCTGTTGGTTTTGTAATTTCCATTCCAGTGGGAACGTCGCTCAATTTAACAATAACTGTTCGTGACGCACGATCGATGAATACATACTGGCCATGAAGCCCATCCATCATGTCAATATTTGCAAATGGATGCCATGTGTAGGCGCTGTAGCCAGAACCTTCAAGTTGTTCGACAGAAGTGCTCATGCGCTTGATCCAATTCAAATCTAGTACACGAGTCTTTCCAACCATGCCGTTATTCATGAGCATTAAGCCAACTTTTGCGTAATCTTCGGCTGCAGCATTAAAGCAACAGAAAGTCTTTTCAATTCCACCCACATGGTCAACATTCCACGTTGCTGGTGTTAGTGCTCCAACAGGCTGCCAAACATTCTTACTGAAATAGTCACTTACCGACATTCCCGTGACCTTTTTAATAACCATTCCGATTAATTGAGGATCAACGCTGCGATAGATTGCTTGAGAACCTGGTTCAAATGCCATCTTTCGGTTGTGCTTGATAAACCAATTCATATCCGTTGTCGCATACATCTGCGCAATTCCAACGCCCCAGCCTTGCGGACCAGTTGGATAGTTATCACTCACTCCTACTCCGCCGCGCATATCTAACAATTCTCCGATTGTTACGCGATCAAAAGAAGTACCATTTTTATATTCAGGGAAGTAATCAACGAATTTATCGCTCTCTTTGATTTTTCCAGCTGCTACGAGTTGGCCGACCATTATGGAGGTCATCGTCTTTCCAACCGAATACGACGGAAGTCGAGTAGTTGGAGTAAAGCCATCGCGGTAGTACTGGTAAGTGAGCACACCATTTCGCAGAACTAGGAATACATTCGTATGTGTTGTGTCTAGAAATTCTTGCCAAGGAACTAATTTGCCTTGCCAATTAACTCTCACTGGCATGTTCTCGTTTGCTGTTGTGAGTGAAATTGGATTTGTTGATGGTGCAATTGTGTGCGCTGGCATTAAATCTGGAGTCTTAGAAGCGGGCGCTAAGCCCAACTTCACTGACTGGTACGGATTTGGGTAGTGAATAACAAGGGTCACGCCCCAAAGCGCGAAATAGAGAACGAAGACCGTCACAAGGGTTTTACGAAGGAATTTCATAAGGGGGATTATTGCCCCTACCCTTGCACAATGGAAGCAACTGCAGTCGTGGATACCTTGGCAGGTCTTGCGCGAGCAGGAGCCCGCACTCTAATTTCAGCCTCCGCTGCTGAGCGCGCCGATGCAGTCCAAAAAATAGCTGACGCCTTGGTTTTGAATTCGGACAGAATTCTTGAAGCCAATAAAGAGGACCTCGCCCGGGCAGAAATTTCTGGAATGCAGAGTTCAATGGTGGATCGGCTCTTATTGTCCCCAAAGCGTATTCAGGAAATGGCAGATGGAGCTAGGCAGGTTGCGGCGCTCCCAGATCCATTAAATAGGGTGATTAATGAGCGCACACTTGGAAACGGATTGCATTTGAAGCAACTCAGCGTTCCATTTGGTGTAGTTGGAATGGTTTACGAAGCACGTCCAAATGTAACTGTGGATGCCGCAGCAATTTTATTGAAATCTGGTAATGCTGCACTTCTTAGAGGCTCGTCAAGTGCCGCATCGAGCAATGCAGTTCTCATTGACATCATGCGAGAAGTATTGGCAGGCACTTCAATCTCCCCTGAAGTTATTCAAAACATACCTTCGGAAGACCGTTCAACAGTTGGTGCCCTTCTGCATGCACGCGGCAAAGTGGACTTAGTAATTCCTAGAGGTAGCGCTGAACTTATTCGACGGGTTGTGGATGATTCCTCAGTCCCAACTATTGAAACCGGAGCTGGCGTTTGTCATGTGTATGTCGATGAATTCGCCGATTTAGGAAAAGCTCTTCCAATTTTGATCAATTCCAAGACTCATCGCCCAAGTGTGTGTAACGCTGCTGAGACTTTACTCGTCCACGCCGCAGTAGCGGATGAATTTCTTCCGGTTGCTCTAAAGGCGCTTATTGATGCAAGAGTAAGAATTCATGCCGATGCAGCAACAATGAATATTGCAGGTTCAATTGGATTGCAAGTTAATCAAGCCGAAGAGGAGAATTGGTCTACCGAATATAATTCTCTTGAAATGAATGTTGCTGTGGTGCCATCTCTTCTTGCAGCTGCCGATCACATTCAAAAATACGGAACCCAGCACACAGAGGCCATCGTCACCGAAAATGTTGAGCGAGCAAATCAATTTATTGCGCTATCTGATTGCGCCGCAGTAATGGTGAACGCATCAACGCGATTTACCGATGGGGAACAGATGGGTTTTGGGGCTGAGATTGGAATATCGAATCAAAAGCTTCACGCCCGAGGCCCTATGGGACTTGAGCAGATGACGACCACAACTTGGATTGTGTGGGGCACAGGGCAAATCCGATAAGGTTGGGCTATGGCCGCAATCTCACGTGACGAAGTAGCCCACCTTGCGCGTCTAGCTCGCATCGAAATGAGTTCTGAGGAACTCGACCATCTTGCATCCGAATTGGATCAGATTCTTCATGCAGTAGATCGCGTTCAAGAGGCAGCAAAAGACAATGTTCCCCCGACCTCACACCCTCTTCCATTGAAGAATGTGACTCGTCCCGATGTAGTCGTCGCCTCTCTTTCTCCGCAGGATGCCCTGTCGGGCGCACCAGCATCTGATGAACAGCGATTCAAAGTCCCACAGATTTTGGGAGATGCCGAATGACATTTATTTATAAGAGTGCTGCTGAAATGGCAAACGCGTTAGCAAGTAAAGAGATCAGCGCTGTCGACCTGGCAAATGAGCATTTTGATCGAATTGAAAGTGTGGATACAGATGTTCATGCATTTCTTTATTTAGATAAAGAAGGTGCATTGGAGCAGGCTAAGAACGTAGATGCAAAGCGAGCAGCTGGAGAAAAGCTCTCCCCACTAGCTGGTGTTCCCCTTGCACTTAAAGATGTCATGGCGCAACGCGGAATCCCAACCACTTGCGGATCAAAAATTCTTGAAGGCTGGCGTCCGCCGTACGATGCGACAGTTGTAACTCGTTTGAAAGATGCGGGAATTGTTATTTTGGGTAAAACCAACATGGATGAATTTGCTATGGGGTCTTCAACTGAAAATTCAGCCTACGGTCCAACTCACAATCCTTGGGACCTAACTCGCATTCCTGGTGGTTCAGGCGGCGGTTCATCGGCATCTCTCGCGGCTTTCGAAGCACCTTTGGCAATTGGAACCGACACGGGTGGATCAATTCGCCAACCAGCAGCGGTGACAGGAACCGTTGGAGTTAAACCAACTTATGGCGCAGTCTCTCGCTATGGTCTCGTTGCATTCTCATCATCATTAGATCAAGCAGGCCCATGCGCAAGAACAGTTCTAGATGCAGCCATGCTGCACGAAGTTATTGCAGGACATGACAAAAAAGACTCCTCATCAATTAACGCGCCAGTGCCACAAGTGGTTGCTGCTGCAAAGAAACTTGATGTTAAAGGAATGAAGATTGGTGTTGTTAAAGAACTTGGTGGTGAAGGATTCCAGAAGGGTGTTAGCGAAAGATTTAATGAGGCCCTTGAGGAGCTTGTTAAAGCTGGCGCAGAAATTGTTGAAGTTTCTTGTCCTAACTTCGAATATGCCCTTGCTGCGTATTACCTAATTGCCCCTTCGGAAGCTTCATCAAACTTAGCTCGTTTTGATTCGATGCGTTATGGCCTTCGTGTGGGAGATGATGGATCTCGTGGCGCAGAAGAAGTCATGAGCCTTACAAGACAAGCTGGTTTTGGCAAAGAAGTGAAGCGCCGAATTATTCTTGGAACCTATGCGCTTTCTTCTGGTTATTACGATGCTTACTACGGGTCGGCTCAAAGAGTTCGTACATTAATCATGCGCGACTACGAGGCAGCATTCGCAAAGGCAGATGTACTCGTCTCGCCAACGGCTCCAACAACAGCTTTCAAGATTGGCGAGAAAGCTAATGATCCAGTGGCAATGTACTTAAACGATATTGCAACCATTCCTGTAAACATGGCTGGAATTGGTGGAATGAGTCTTCCTTGTGGTCTTGCCCCCGAAGATAACTTGCCTGTTGGATTCCAAATCATGTCCCCAGCAATGAAGGATGACTTGATGTATCAAGTTGGTGGAACACTGGAAGCTGCACTTAATTCAAAATGGGGTTCGACATTGATGTCACAAGCACCAGCGCTGGGAGCAAAATAATGGCTCTTAACTACGACGGAGTGATTGAAAAATACGAACCTACACTTGGACTAGAAGTCCACGTAGAACTCAACACAAATACCAAGATGTTTTGTGGATGCTCAACTGAATTTGGAGCAGAGCCAAACACTCAAACCTGCCCGGTCTGCCTCGGGCTACCTGGTTCGTTGCCTGTTGTTAATGAAGTTGCAATTGAATCAGCTATTAAAATTGGGCTTGCACTTAATTGTTCAATCGCCCCTTTTAGCCGCTTTGCACGTAAAAATTATTTCTACCCTGACATGCCAAAAGATTTCCAAATCTCACAGTACGACGAACCAATTTGTGTAAATGGTTTCCTTGATGTTGAAATCGACATAGATGAAGGAACAAAATCTTTCCGCGTAGAAATTGAACGCGTGCATATGGAAGAAGATACGGGTAAGTCCCTGCACGTTGGCGGAGCAACTGGACGTATCCATGGTGCCGAGTATTCACTTCTTGATTACAACCGCGCCGGCATTCCTTTAATGGAAATCGTTACAAAGATGATTCCAGGAACTGAGAAATATGCCCCGCAAGTTGCGCGAGCATATGTGACAGAGCTTCGCGACATCCTTCGCTCACTCGGGGTTTCCGATGTGAAGATGGAACAAGGCTCACTTCGTTGTGACGCAAACGTCTCTCTTTCTCCACGAGGCAGTGGAAAACTTGGAACCCGAAGTGAAACAAAGAATGTGAATTCCTTGCGTTCTGTTGAACGAGCAATTCATGGCGAAATGATTCGCCAAGGAAACCTCCTTGAAAATGGCGAAAGAATTATTCAAGAGACTCGCCACTTCCTAGAGGAAAGCGGTGAAACTCGCCCTGGTCGTTCGAAGGAAACTGCTGAGGATTATCGTTATTTCCAAGAGCCAGATTTAGTTCCAGTAGCACCTGAAGCTTCTTGGATTGAAGAAATTCGCGCAACACTTCCAGAGCGACCTTCAGTACGCAGAAAGCGTTTGCAAGCCGAATGGGCTGTCCCTGATAAAGAAATGACAGCGATGATAAATGCTGAACTTCTTGACACAGTCGAAGCAACTGTGAAGCTTGGCGCCGATCCAACAAAGGCTCGCACATGGTGGCTTGGAGAAATTTCACGAGTTGCAAATGAAAAAGAAGTTGAAGCAACTTCATTGATGAACCCTGCACAAGTTGCAGAAGTTATTGGACTTGTTGCATCTGGTGAGTTAACAGACAAGCTTGCCCGCCAAGTTGTTGAAGGCGTTATTGCGGGAGAGGGTTCTCCGCGTGAAGTTATCGAGAAGCGTGGTCTTAAAGTCGTTTCAGATGACTCTGCCCTAATGGCCGCGATTGAAGCCGCTATTTCATCCCAGCCAGATACCGCCCAACGCGTTCGCGATGGAAACATTCCTGCTGCTGGAGCACTTATCGGCGCTGTCATGAAGGCGACCGGAGGACAAGCAGACGCTGCGCGCGTTCGAGAATTATTACTCAACCACTTAGGTCAAGGGGCGTAGAGGTTAAAATGACAAATATGAAGCCACGTTCAGGTCTTGTAACTGACGGTCTGGAACGTTCTCCTGCCCGTGGAATGTTGCGTGCGGTTGGAATGGAAGATGCTGATTTCAAAAAACCACAAATCGGAATTGCCTCATCGTGGAATGAAATTACCCCTTGCAACCTATCTCTTGATCGCCTTGCAAAGGCCTCACGTAAAGGCGTTATCGATGGCGGCGGGTTTCCAATGCAATTTGGAACAATTTCAGTATCTGATGGAATTTCAATGGGCCACGAAGGAATGCACTTCAGCTTAGTTTCTCGCGAAGTGATTGCCGATTCCGTTGAAACTGTAATGCAAGCAGAACGCTTGGACGGAATGGTGATGTTCGCCGGTTGCGATAAGTCACTTCCAGGAATGATGATGGCAGCGGCTCGTATCGATGTTGCCGCAGTATTTGTTTATGCAGGCTCAACACTTCCTGGAAATGTTGATGGCAAAAATGTCACAATCATTGATGCATTTGAAGCGGTTGGCGCATGTGCTCGTGGTTTGATTTCAGAAGAAGAAGTAGACCGAATTGAACGCGCGATTTGTCCAGGCGAGGGTGCCTGTGGCGGTATGTATACAGCTAACACGATGGCTGCGGTCGGCGAAGCTATAGGCCTTTCACTTCCAGGATCTGCTTCACCTCCATCTGTCGATCATCGTCGCGATGATTATGCAGTTGCTTCTGGCGCAGCTGTTGTTGAATTGATTCGTCAAGGAATTACAACTCGCGATATTTTGACTAAGAAAGCATTTGAGAATGCGATTACTGTCGTTATGGCACTTGGTGGATCAACAAACGCAGTTCTCCACCTCTTGGCTCTGGCTAACGAAGCTGAAGTTGATTTAACTCTTGAGGATTTCCAAGTAATCAGCTCTAGGGTTCCACTTCTAGCTGACGTAAAACCATTTGGAAAATATGTAATGACTGACGTTGATAAAGTTGGTGGAATTCCTGTAGTTCTACGTGCACTACTTGACGCAGGTCTTCTGCATGGAGATGTATTGACTGTCACTGGAAAGACAATGGCTGAGAATCTTGCACATGTGAAGCCACTTGATCCCGATGGAGAAGTTCTCCACTCAATTAAAGAACCCCTCTCGGTCGGCGGCGGAATTACAATCCTCAAGGGTTCACTTGCTCCTGAAGGCGCCGTATGCAAAACCGCAGGCGTTGGAGTCGATGAATTTGAAGGACCGGCTCGAGTTTTCGAACGCGAACAGGCTGCAATGGAGGCTCTTGAGAACGGAACGATCAAAGCCGGAGATGCAATTGTCATTCGTTACGAAGGCCCTAAGGGCGGACCAGGAATGCGCGAAATGTTAATGATCACCGGCGCAATCAAAGGCGCAGGGCTTGGTAAATCCACGCTTCTTCTTACAGACGGTCGCTTCTCTGGCGGAAGTACGGGTCTTTGTGTTGGACACGTTGCTCCAGAAGCCGTTGATGGTGGACCGATTGCATTCGTGCAAGACGGAGATCGAATTCGCATTAATACCGTGACTCGTCAGCTGGACTTACTTGTGGATGACGCAACTATGGCTGAACGTCGCAAGCACTTCACGCCAGTGCCACATAAGTACAAGCGGGGAGTCTTGGCAAAGTATTCAAAGGTCGTCGGATCTGCCTCGCAAGGAGCAGTAACGTCCTAAATAATGAGACTTACATCTCAGGGGTTGACTGCCTCTTAATGGTCGGCGAGAATACAGCCATGGCATCTGACAAGAAAGCCGTCGTGATTCGAGAGCGTGCGATCTAAGCAAGACGATCGCGCGCTAACCCTCAGTGGAAAAACTGAGGGTTTTCTCATTTAACAATCTAATCGCAGCACAAGGAACCGGAAGGAGATGAACATGACAAACAGCAACGCTGATTCAGTAACAGGGGCACAGTCCCTAGTGAAATCTTTGGAGCATGCAGGCGTCGACGTGATGTTCGGAATTCCGGGCGGCGCGATTCTTCCTGCTTACGATCCAATTTTTGATTCAAAGATTCGCCACATCCTTGTTCGACATGAACAAGGAGCCGGTCATGCGGCAACTGGTTATGCCCAAGTAACTGGACGTGTTGGCGTTTGTATTGCAACCTCAGGCCCTGGTGCAACGAACTTAGTAACTCCTCTTGCAGATGCACAAATGGATTCTGTCCCACTTGTTGCAATTACCGGTCAGGTCAACTCAACTTCTATAGGCACAGATGCATTCCAGGAAGCCGATATTCGTGGAATCACCATGCCGGTTACTAAACACAATTTCTTAGTAACAAATCCAAAAGATATTCCTCATGCGATTGCTTCAGCATTTCACATTGCATCGACAGGTCGCCCCGGTGCGGTCTTGGTTGATATTGCAAAAGATGCGTTGTCTGCCATGACGACCTTTGATTATCCATCTTCTGTAAATCTTGCTGGCTATAAGCCAAAGCTTGATCCAAACGATGGAGATATTCGTGACGCTGCTCGCTTAATTGCCGAGTCACGCCAACCAGTTTTGTATGTTGGCGGCGGCATCATCAAGGCAAATGCAAGCAAGGAATTGATGAAGCTTGCCGAACTCACAGGCGCTCCTGTTGTTACAACACTGATGGCACTCGGAGCGTTCCCTGACAGCCATCCGCAACATTTAGGAATGCCGGGAATGCACGGAACAGTCGCTGCTGTTACTGCACTTCAAAAAGCAGATCTACTCATAACCCTTGGAGCGCGATTCGATGACCGTGTAACTGGAAAACTTTCATCATTCGCACCAAATGCCAAAGTTATTCACGCGGATATTGATCCGGCAGAAATTGGCAAACTGCGTCGCGTTGACGTTCCACTTGTTGGAGACTTGAAGAACACAATTGACGCGCTGATTCCCGCACTTAAGTCGGAGTTTAAGAAGAGTCAGCCAGACATCACTGCTTGGGTAAAACAAGTACAGGGATGGCGCGAAACATATCCACTGGGCTATGACCACCCTGCAGATGGTTCGTTATCGCCACAATATGTCATTGAACGATTGGGAAAGATTGCTGGTCCCGACGCAATTTATGTTGCCGGTGTTGGCCAACATCAAATGTGGGCTTCGCAATTTGTGAAGTACGAGCGCCCGCGAAGCTGGTTGAACTCTGGTGGTTTAGGAACTATGGGTTACGCAGTTCCAGCAGCCATGGGAGCAAAAGTTGGTGCACCTGATCGCACCGTTTGGGCGATTGATGGAGACGGCTGTTTCCAAATGACAAATCAAGAACTTACAACGTGCGCACTAAATGGAATTCCAGTGAAGATCGCAATTATCAATAATGAAAGCCTTGGCATGGTTCGCCAATGGCAATCATTGTTTTATAACGAGCGCTACTCAAATACTGACTTACATTCAAAGCGAATTCCGGATTTTGCCAAACTTGGTGAAGCAATGGGATGCGTTGGATTACGCGCTGATTCACGCGATCAAGTTGATGCCGTTATTGAAAAAGCTATGTCAATAAACGATCAACCAGTCGTCGTTGACTTTAGCGTTCACCGAGATGCGATGGTCTGGCCGATGGTTGCAGCCGGCACATCAAATGACTCAATCACTCTCGCGCGTTCACTCGCGCCTGTCTGGGATTCACAGGAGCTCTAATGGCCACTCATACACTCTCAGTTCTCGTTGAAAATAGCCCAGGCGTACTTGCTCGTATTGCATCGCTATTTTCTCGTCGTGGTTACAACATCGATTCACTTGCAGTGGGTCCGACAGAAGATGCCAATGTGTCTCGCATGACTATTGTGATTGATGTTGAGGATCATGCTCTTGAGCAAGTTATTGCTCAATTAGATAAATTGATTGACGTTATAAGTACAGACCGTCTAGATCCTGTGACGTCGGTACAACGCGAACTTTTACTTGTCAAAGTAAATACAACCCCAGAAACACGTTCTCAAGTACTTGAGACCGTTCAGTTATTCCGCGCGAAAGTTGTGGACGTCGCACAAGACGCTGTCACAATCGAAGCAACGGGTAATGCAGAGAAAATTCAGGCTCTTTTGCGAGTGCTTGAGCCATATGGAATAAAGGAACTAGTGCAATCAGGTCTTGTCGCAATGGAGCGCGGGCTTAAACCAGGGAAAGGCAAATAAGTGGCAACTCAATATCATGACGAGGATGCAGACCTCTCAATCATCCAATCCAAGAAGGTAGCCATCATTGGTTACGGTTCACAAGGACATGCTCACGCACTCAACCTTCGCGATAGCGGTGTTGATGTTCGCATCGGTCTCAAGGATGGATCTTCATCTCGTGCAAAAGCTGAGGAAGAAGGACTTCGCGTTCTTTCAGTCGCAGATGCGGTTAAAGAAGCCGATGTAGTTATGTTGCTTGCACCTGACCACGTTCAGCGCCATATTTACACAGATTCAATTAAGCCAAACCTCAAAGCGGGAGCAGCGCTTCTCTTTGGACATGGTTTCAATATTCGTTTTGATTACATCAAGCCAGAAGCAAATATCGACGTTGCAATGATTGCACCAAAGGGCCCAGGCCACTTGGTTCGTCGTGAATATGCAGCAGGCCGCGGAGTTCCAGTTCTCGTTGCTGTTGAGCAAGATGCAACGGGTGGCGCATGGCCTCTCACACTTTCATATGCAAAGGCGATCGGCGGACTTCGCGCAGGCGGAATCTTGACCACCTTTACAGAAGAGTGCGAAACAGATCTATTTGGTGAGCAAGCAGTACTTTGTGGCGGTGCGTCACAGCTCGTTATGTATGGCTTTGAAACTCTAGTTGAAGCTGGTTATCAGCCAGAAGTTGCATACTTCGAATGTCTCCACGAGCTCAAGTTGATCGTTGACTTGATGTACGAAGGTGGAATTGCAAAGCAGCGCTGGTCAGTTTCTGACACTGCTGAATTCGGCGATTATGTTTCGGGCCCTCGCGTCATTGATGCAAGCGTTAAGGCAAACATGAAAGCAGTTCTCAACGACATTCAAAACGGAACTTTTGCAAAGCGTTTCGTTGACGATCAAGAAGCGGGAGCTCCAGAATTTAAGGCGCTTCGCGCAAAGGGTGAATCTCACCCAATCGAAACTGTTGGTCGTGAACTTCGCAAGATGATGTCTTGGGTTCGTGGAAACAACAAGAATGAGGATTATCAGGAAGGCAACGCATCCCGTGGCTAAACCGGTTGTTCTAATTGCTGAAGAGCTAAGTCCAGCCACTATGGATGCGCTTGGCCCAGATTTCGAAGTCCGTCACTGCAATGGCGCAGATCGTGGAGAGTTGCTTGCTGCCTTGGCAGCAGGAGTTGATGCTGTTCTCATTCGTTCTGCAACAAAGATGGACGCTGAAGCAATTGGAGCAGCCAAAGGCCTTAAGGTGATTGCCCGAGCTGGTGTTGGTCTTGATAACGTAGAAATCCCTGCAGCTACTGCAGCGGGTGTCATGGTTGTCAATGCACCAACTTCAAACATTGTTAGCGCTGCAGAATTAGCAATCACGCTTCTTCTGGCTAGCGCTCGTCACGTATCGCCAGCACATGCAGCGCTACGTAACGGCAAGTGGGCACGTTCAAAGTACACAGGCGCAGAAATTTTTGAGAAGACGCTTGGCATTGTCGGATTTGGCCGCATCGGCCAGCTCGTTGCTGCGCGCATGCAGGCTTTTGGTATGGAAGTTGTTGCCTACGATCCATATCTACAGCCAGCACGCGCTGCACAGCTAAATGTTCGACTTGTTGAACTTGATGAATTGCTTCGTATTTCAGATTTCATCACTATTCATCTTCCAAAAACAAAAGAGACAGCAAATCTAATCGGAGAAGAAGCGCTCAAGAAGGTTAAGCCAACTGTTCGCATTATTAATGCAGCGCGCGGTGGAGTGCTAGACGAGACTGCTCTTTACAACGCTCTTAAAGAGGGACGCGTTGCTGGCGCTGGACTCGATGTATTTTCAACCGAGCCATGTACCGATTCGCCGCTCTTTGAACTCGATACTGTTGTAGCAACTCCACACCTTGGAGCATCAACTGATGAAGCTCAAGAACGTGCAGGAATCGCAGTAGCTGTATCTGTTCGCAAAGCACTCGCTGGAGAACTGGTTCCTGATGCAGTGAATGTAAAGGGTGGAGCAATTCATCCAACAATCCGCCCAAGTTTGCCGCTTGTTGAAAAGATGGCACAGATTGCGACTTCGATTGCTGGAGAAAGTCCAGTGACTCTATCGGTTGCAGTTCGTGGAGATATTTCAGAACACGATTCCTCAATTTTGGCCACAAGCGCACTCAAAGGCGCCCTCGCTGGTGCTGGAGCGGAAGCCGTTACATATGTAAACACACCAGCTCTTGCCCTAGAAAAAGGCATGTCAGCAACTGTGTCAACAGATTCTGATTCACCTTTCTATCGCAGCATGATTTCCCTTCATGCAGCGTTCGTCGATGGAAAATCCGTGACAGTCGACGGAACGCTTATGGGAATTCGTATGGTCGAAAAAATCATTGCAATTAATGGTTTTGATCTTGATCTTCCACCAACAGAGAACATGATTTTCTTGCAATACGGTGACAAGCCTGGCGTTGTCGGTGTTGTTGGAAATATCCTTGGAAAAGCTGGCCTCAATATTGCAGGTATGCAAGTTGCGCGAAGCGAAGATGGCAAGGAAGCCCTCATGGCCATAACTGTCGATTCATCAGTAAGCAGCGAATTGGTTGCGTCAATCGCGAAGGAATCAGGCGCAGATTTGGTTCGAGCAGTTGGGTTGGTTTCATAAATGACTTCATACAAGTTGGCTGTTATTCCTGGTGATGGAATTGGACCAGAGGTAGTTGCTGAGGGTTTGAAAGTACTAGATGTTATTGCCGCTAAGCATGGGCTTAACTTCGCAAAGACCGAATATGAGCTCGGTGCAAAGTATTGGCATAAGACAGGAGAAACGCTTCCTGATTCAGTCATGGCTGAACTAGCACAAGCGGATGTAATTCTTCTTGGCGCAGTTGGTGACCCAACAGTTCCAAGTGGTGTTCTTGAGCGAGGACTCTTGCTAAAACTTCGTTTTGCTTTTGACCATTACATTAATCTTCGTCCGACTCGTCTTTACCCTGGAGTCGCCTCACCGCTATCAAATCCTGGCGAAGTCGATTTCGTTGTGGTTCGAGAAGGAACTGAAGGCCCATACATTGGGGCTGGTGGAGTTTTAGCGCTCGGAACTGAGAATGAAATCGCAACTGAAGAGAGCATCAACACTCGCCGAGGTGCAGAAAGAGCCATTCGCTACGCATTTGAAACTGCAATGAAGCGCCCTCGTAAGAAGGTCACTCTCGTGCACAAAAACAATGTTCTCACTCGTGCCGGAAATCTCTGGACTCGCGCCTTTAATGAAGTTGCAGCTGAGTATCCACAAATCACAACCGACTATCTTCACGTTGATGCGGCTGCCATGTTCTTCGTGACCCAGCCACATCGTTTCGATGTAGTTGTCACCGATAACCTCTTTGGAGACATAATCACCGATATTGCAGCTGCAATAAGCGGGGGAATTGGACTTGCTGCTTCTGGCAACATCAACCCCACTGGAAAATTCCCATCTATGTTTGAACCAATTCACGGTTCGGCTCCTGATATCGCTGGAAAACAGATTGCTGACCCAACTGCAACAATTTCTTCAGTTGGCATGATGCTTGCTCACCTAGGACACTTAGATGCTGCTGCAGAAATTGCTGCAGCTGTTACGAAAGATCTCGAGAATCGCGGTTCAACAAAACGTACAACTGCTGAAGTTGGAACCGCGCTAGCGGAGGCGGTTAAGTAAATGAAGATCAACCTCAATCCAAACTCACAGCCTGCAAGTGATTCTTCTCGCGAAGAGAAGATTGCTGCTGGGGGATTCGGCAAGTACTACACCGACAATATGGTGATTGCTGAGTGGAATGAGGCAACAGGGTGGAGCGATGCGGAACTAAAGGCATATGGACCACTTGCCCTTGATCCTGCAACATCTGTTCTTCATTATGGCCAAGAGATATTTGAAGGAATGAAGGCATATGCCCAGCCAGATGGGGGAGTTAGCCTCTTTCGTCCAACGGCAAACGCTGAGCGTTTTAATAAGAGCGCTGTTCGTATGGCTCTTCCTGAAATTCCAGTAGAAGATTTTGTTGAGACTGTGCATGCGCTTGTTAAGCAGGATATTAAGTGGGTTCCAAAAAATACTGGCGAGTCTCTCTATATCCGCCCATTCATGATTGCAACTGAAGTTGGTTTAGGTGTTCGCCCTTCAAACCATGCAACATATATCGTCATTACAACTCCAGCATCGGCTTATTTTGATCCAAGCAAAGCTGTGACTGTCTGGATTTCAACAGAGTTTGTCCGCGCGGCAAAGGGTGGAACTGGCGCAGCAAAAACTGGCGGAAATTACGCAGCTTCATTACTGGCACAGAAGCAGGCAGCGGCAGAAGGATGCGATCAAGTTGTGTGGCTAGATGCTGTTGAACATAAGTGGGTTGAAGAGATGGGCGGAATGAACCTTTACTTTGTGAAGGGAAGAGGAAAAGACGCGACCATATTTACGCCAAAACTAACCGGCACTCTCCTCGCAGGAATTACACGCGATTCGATTCTTACTGTTGCAAAAGACCTTGGATATAAAGTTGAAGAAGGAATGATTTCAACCGATGAATGGCGTGATGGCGTTGCATCAGGAGAAATCACCGAAATCTTTGCTTGCGGAACCGCGGCTGTCGTATCGCCAATCGGTATGGCGAAGAGCTCTCAAGGATCGTGGAAAACAGGCGATGGTGAACCGGGTCAAATCACAATGGAAATTCGCAACCATTTACTTGGTATTCAACACGGAACAATTGAAGATAAACACGGCTGGAATGTGCGAGTTAAGTAATGACAATCTCAGATGCATTTCACATATACGACACCACACTTCGTGATGGTGCCCAACAAGAAGGCCTAAATCTTTCAGTTCATGACAAGCTTTCCATCGCGCGTCACCTCGATGACCTAGGTGTTGGGTTTATTGAAGGCGGTTGGCCAGGAGCAAATCCGAAGGACACCGAATTCTTTAAACGAGCCCAAACTGAATTGAAATTGAAGAACGCAACATTTGTTGCTTTCGGAGCAACTCGACGTCCAAATGTTAAGGCTGCAGATGACGTACTTCTTCGAGCCCTAGCTGATTCGGGTGCACCTGTGGTCACACTGGTGGCCAAGAGTCATGATCGACACGTTGATCTTGCTTTGAAGACAAATCTCGATGAGAACCTCGCAATGATTAAGGATTCTATTGAGTTTCTAAAAGGAAATGGTCAGCGTGTTTTCTTGGACGCAGAACACTTCTTTGACGGATATAAATCCAATCGTAATTACGCCTTGGAAGTAATTCGCACCGCTATGGAAGCTGGGGCAGATGTAGCCGCACTTTGCGACACAAATGGCGGAATGCTTCCCGATGAATTGCAACAAGTAGTAAACGATGTGCTGCAGAGTTCTTCAGCTCGACTTGGTATTCATTGTCATAATGACACGGGATGCGCGATTGCAAACTCACTTGCAGCGGTTGAAGCGGGCGTAACTCATGTTCAGGGAACTTTAAATGGTTATGGAGAGCGCACGGGAAATGCTGATCTCGTCTCAATCATTGCTAATCTGGAATTAAAGAAAAACAAAATAGTTCTACCAGCTGGGTTACTTCGCGAATCCTTCCGCATAGCTCATGCAGTTGCTGAAGTTACAAATGTTGCGCCAAGTCCTCGTCAGCCTTACGTTGGTGTCTCAGCATTTGCTCACAAGGCCGGACTTCACGCATCTGCCATCAAGGTTGATCCAAACCTTTATCAGCATGAAGATCCAGCTTCTGTCGGAAACGACATGCGCATGTTGGTTTCAGATATGGCTGGCCGTGCATCTATCGAATTGAAGTCTTTAGAACTTGGGATTGATCTTGGCGAGGATAAAGATGTAGTAACTCGCGTTGTTGCCCGCGTAAAGGAGATGGAATCTCGAGGTTTCACATTTGAAGCAGCGGATGCTTCTTTTGAGCTTCTGCTTCTTGAAGAACTTCACGGAAAGCGCCCTCAGTTTTTTGAACTTGAAGACTGGACAACAAGCGTCCATGGCGGAGATGAGACTGAAGTGACTTCCACTGCGACAGTCACGATAAAGGCTAAGGGTGAAGTCATTAAAGCTGTTGGATCGGGAAATGGCCCTGTGAACGCTATTGATATGGCTATTCGTTCAGGTCTTGAAAAGATTTATCCTGAACTCTCTAAGCTCGAACTCACAGATTATAAAGTTCGTATCCTCGAAGGTCGACTCGGAACTGGCGCTGTAACTCGTGTTCTAGTTGAAACAAGCGATGGCGAAGGGGAGTGGAGCACAATCGGTGTGCACGAAAATGTTATTGCCGCATCGGCGATGGCACTTGAAGACGCCGTCACCTTCGGCCTTCTACGTCAAGGCCGCAAGCCAGAGTAATGTGAGGACATGTCCTCACCACTAATTGCGCAATATGAAGAGCATTTGGCTCTCGTGCGCAATCTGGCTGATAACTCCATTCGTGGTTATGTGAGTGATTTAGAGTCATTCTTGAAACATCTTGAAACGCTAAAGATTGATGAATTCAAAAATTTGGATCTTTCCCATATCCGATCCTGGTTAGCCTCTTTACAAGCAAATGGCGCTACCCGTGCAACGTTGGCCCGCCGAATTGTTTCAATGCGTGCATTTACTTATTGGGCTGCAAGCAACGGTTGGATAAAGTCTGATTACGGTGCCGCGCTAGCAATTCCAAAACCTCAGCCTCATTTACCTGAAGTGCTCGATATTGCAGATACGGAAATAGTTCTGGCCGCTTTGCAACTGAAGGCTGGAGAGGAACCAACAGCGGTGAATCTTCGAAACCTCGCAATGGTTGAAGTTCTTTACGCATCTGGAATTCGAATCTCTGAATTATGTGGTCTGGATAATCTCTCCATCGACACAAGTCGCAATACATTGAGAGTGATTGGTAAGGGCAACAAGGAGCGGGTGGTTCCCCTTGGAATTCCAGCCATGGAGGCACTTCAAAATTATCTGAAAATTGCTCGCCCTCAAATGGCAAACGAAAAATCTGGGAGCGCCGTATTTCTTGGTTCTCGCGGCAAGCGAATTGATCAACGAACTGCTCGCGATGCTGTGTATGACGCAATGGAGGCAATCGGATCTTCGATGGGACCCCATGGACTTAGGCACACGGCCGCGACCCACTTACTTGAGGGAGGGGCTGATTTAAGAACGGTGCAAGAGATTCTTGGCCACTCATCCCTCTCGACTACTCAGATTTATACGCATGTTTCGCCTGAAAGGCTGCAAAGGGCCTATGAGCAGGCTCATCCTCGAGCGTAATTTGGGCGTATAGCCCAGCCCCAATAAGATTCACCCAGCAGGAAAGCCAGATATCTGGCATTCCTGACTTCATACGTCTTACTCAATTAATTGAGAACCACTTCGGTCCAGAGGTAAAAGTCTGGTCGGTGACAAGGCGTTAGAGATTCGACAAATCGTTGGATCGTTAACCGAGTGCATATGTTTATACATATGCAATAAAGGAGCGTGCCGCCATGGCGGTTGTAACAATGCGAGAACTCCTCGACAGCGGAGTCCACTTCGGACACCAGACTCGTCGTTGGAATCCAAAAATGAAGCGCTACATTTTCACCGAGCGCAATGGAATTTACATCATCGATATCCAGCAATCACTTGCTCTTATCGACAGTGCTTACGAGTTCATCAAGAACACAGTTGCAAAGGGTGGCCACGTACTTTTCGTTGGAACCAAGAAGCAAGCACACGCACCTATCAAGGAACAGTCAGCTCGCGTAGATATGCCTTACGTTACTGAGCGCTGGCTTGGTGGAATGCTCACAAACTTCCCAACCGTTTACAAGCGTATTCAACGCTTGAAGGAGTTGGAACTTCTAGAAGAGAAGAACGATCAAGTTCTTACAAAGAAGGAACTTCTTGTTCTACGTCGCGAGCGCGAAAAGCTCACAAAGAACCTCGAAGGTATTCGCAACATGACTAAATTGCCTTCAGCAATTTGGGTTGTCGACACAAAGAAGGAACACCTTGCAGTAGCTGAAGCTCACAAGCTTGGTATTCCAGTTGTAGCAATCTTGGATACAAACTGCGATCCAGATGAAGTTGATTTCAAGATTCCTGGTAACGATGATGCAATCCGTTCAATCGGTTTGCTTACTCGCGTTATCGCTGATGCAGCGGCTGCAGGACTCGCTGCTCGTTCAGCTAACGCAGCATCAAACCCAGATAAGGCTCCAGCCGCAGCTGCTACAGATGCAGATAAGTTGGAAGCAGAAATTCTTGCTGCTGCACCAGTTGTTGAAACTGCTGCTGCACCAGAGGCCGTTGTTACAGAAGTTAAGGAGTAAGTGAAATAGTTATGGCTTACACAGCTGAAGATGTAAAGAAACTGCGCGAACAAACCGCAGCAGGAATGCTTGATTGCAAAAAGGCACTCGATGAAGCCGATGGCGACTTCGACAAAGCTGTTGAAATCATTCGCGTGAAGGGTTTGAAGGGCGTCACAAAGCGTGAAGGCCGCTCAACCTCAAATGGTTTGGTTATTGCAAAAGCTGAAGGAACTCGTGGAGTAATGCTCGAACTTAACTGCGAAACTGATTTCGTGGCTAAAGGAGAGCGTTTTCAGGAGCTCGCAAATGAACTCTTGAACCACCTATCTTCATCAAGCATTAATGAACTCCCTGCTTTCTTGGCTTCAACACTTCCAAGCGGACAGACAGTTCAAGCCCGTGTTGACGAAGGAAATGCAACCCTCGGCGAAAAGATTGAAATTCGTCGTATTGCAGTTCTAGATGGATCACCAGTTTCTCTCTACTTGCACCGCACAAACCCAGACCTTCCACCACAACTTGGTGTCTTGGTTCAGCTCACAGCAGATGCTGTTGAAGCAGGTAAGGACGTTGCGCAACATATTGCTGCTTTTGCACCTCAGTTTGTTCGCCGGGAAGATATTCCTGCAGATCAAATCGAGGCAGAGCGCCGTATTGCCGAAGAGACAGCTCGCGCTGAGGGAAAGCCAGAAGCTTCTCTCACCAAGATTGTTGAAGGCCGAGTAACTGGTTTCGTCAAGGAAATCAGCCTTCTTGAGCAATCTTTTGCTAAAGATGCGAAGAAGACAGTCCAGCAAATCCTCGATGAGGCAAAGACCGCTGTGTCGGCGTTTCACCGTTTCAAGGTTGGGCAGTAATCTCATCCAGTAGAACTAGTAATCACCCAGTAATTAAAGCGAAAGGAGCACTTCTCATGGCCCGAAATGGTTACAAGAGAGTGCTCCTTAAGCTTTCTGGAGAGGTATTTGGCGGAGTTAAGGGCATCGGCGTAGATCCCGATGTAGTACACGACATTGCATCGCAGATTGCAGATGTAGTGCGAAGCGGAACTCAGGTAGCAATTGTTGTAGGCGGAGGAAATTATTTCCGCGGAGCAGAGTTGCAGCAGCGCGGAATGGATCGCGCTCGCGCAGACTATATGGGAATGCTCGGAACAGTTATGAACTGTTTAGCGTTGCAAGATTTCTTGGAAAAAGAAAATATCGATACACGCGTACAAACAGCAATCACCATGGGCCAAGTTGCAGAGCCTTATATTCCACGTCGCTCAATACGCCACCTTGAAAAAGGCAGAGTCGTAATTTTTGGCGCAGGCGCGGGAATGCCTTTCTTCACAACCGACACAGTGGCAGCTCAGCGTGCACTTGAAATAGGAGCAGAGTGCTTGCTTCTTGCAAAGAGCGGCGTCGACGGCGTATATACCGCGGATCCTAAAAAGGATCCAACAGCAACAAAATATGATTCAGTAAGTTACGACGATGTTCTTTCAAAATCTTTAGCTGTTGCAGACGCGGCAGCCTTCAGTCTTTGCCGTGAAAATAATCTGCCAATAATTGTCTTTGATCTCAAGAACAAGGGAAATATCGCTCGAGCAGTAAAGGGCGACCAAATCGGAACGCTCGTTTCCGGAAACCGCTAAATTGAAAAAAGGGGAACGTGACGCTGATGTCTGATTTGAACGCACTCTTGGCCGACGCCAATACAAAAATGACCAAGGCAATTGAAGTTGCTAAGGATGACTTTGGTGCAATCCGTACCGGACGGGCTCATCCATCAATGTTTGCCAAGATTATGGTGGATTATTACGGTTCATTTACGCCGCTTGCTTCATTAGCCACTATCCAAGTGCCTGAAAATCGCATGGCTCTTGTAAGTCCATTCGATAAAGGTGCAATCGCATTGGTCGAGAAGGCCATCCGCGAATCTGATTTGGGTGTAAATCCTCAAACTGATGGTGGAGTAATTCGCGTTAATTTCCCCCAACTCACAGAAGAGCGCCGCAAGGATTACATAAAAGTAGCTCGAAATAAGGCAGAAGATTCACGCATCTCTATTCGAAATATCCGTCGCGCAACAAAAGAAGCGATGGAGAAGATGGAGAAAGATGGCGATGCGGGTAAAGACGATGTTGCCCGTGCGGAAAAGGATCTTGAAAAGGCAACGAGCGATCATGTAACTAAAATCGATGAACTTCTCAAGCACAAGGAAGCCGAGCT
>CAIUFY010000010.1 GCA_903898555.1 uncultured Actinomycetes bacterium | reverse complement strand
TCAAATAACTCTGGCATCGATGGCTGCACTAGCAGCTGTTGTAATTGTTGCCGTATCTGGTTTTGCTTTGCGCAAACCACTTGCACGAGTTCCTGAAAATACCATGAAATTTGTGGTCGGAATTATGTTGTCATCATTTGGAATTTTTTGGGGGGCAGAGGGGGCCGGCGCAATATGGCCACATACGGATGCTTCATTGCTCATTATTGTTCCTTTCGTAACAATAGTTTCCTTGATTCTTGTACAAGCTCTAAAGACAAAGAAAGCAAAAGAGCCTGTGAAAGATAAAGCTACTTCGGAAGTAGACCTTGATGAGTTGGATGCTGAAAGCGTCCTAGAAGACTCAGGCTTCATCAAAATTCTTAAAGACTTTGGATTCTTTTGGTATGACTTTCTCATCGGTGATGACCTGATTGGTTTTGCTATCGTGATCCTTGCAATGGAGGGCACAAATCTCCTTGTTCATGGCGGAAGTAACGCGTGGTGGCTCTTGCCGCTAGCAGTCGCGGCTCTTCTCCCCATAAACCTCTTCCGCGTCACAAGTAAGTAATTGTCTCCCTTCGCTGACTTCGGATAAGATTCGAGGCGGTTAAGACAGACAAATACATAGGTGCGATCGGAGAAAAGTATGAAGGCGACCCCTGCCCATCAAGGACTCCTGATGCAACTGCAGAAGTTAGATACTGAAATTAATCAACTCAATTTCAAGTTGAAGTCTCTTCCTGAGCACGAGCAAATTAAGGCGATCCACTCGCGCCTCGAGCACTCTGCTGTTGAGTTAAAAGTTGTTGAAACTGAACTTGAGGATGTCTCTATCGACCTTCGCCGAAGTGAGGTTGATGTCGAGGCAGTGACTGCACGCATGGAGAAAGATGAGAAGCGCTTAAGCGCTGGTCTTGGCACTCCGAAAGAACTCGAACAAACTCAACACGAATTGGCCACTCTTGCAAAGCGCAAAGCTGAACTAGAGGATGGCGAACTTGAAATAATGATGCGCCACGATGGGATTAAGAAGCGCGTTGATGAGCTCAAGAGCGATGAAGAAGGACTTAAAAAACTTGAACTTGAATTAAATGTTCGCATTGAAAATGCAACAACTGAGTTGAATGCGTTGATTGCAACTGCGGCAAATGACCGAATGAAACTCGCGCCTCAAATCGATAAGGCGCTTCTTGATATTTATGAAAAAGTACGTGAAGGGCAAGGTGGCGTTGGCGCAGCGCTATTGATTGGCAACAAGTGCGACGGTTGCCACCTTCAAATAAATGCAATTGAACTTGAACGAATCAAGACTCTTGCCGACGATGATGTTTTACGCTGTGAGGAATGTCGTCGGATTTTGGTACGCATCTAAATGGCTCGCGTACTAAACATCACGGCCGATGGTGGTTCTCGCGGAAATCCAGGACCTGCCGCTTATGGCGCGGTTGTCACAGAAGACGGGAAAATTCTCAAAGAACTCTTTGCTCCTCTTGGGATTGCATCAAATAACGTTGCCGAATACAACGGTCTCATTGCGGGACTGAAAGCTGCGCACGAAATTGATCCAGAAGCCACAATTCATGTGAAGATGGATTCAAAGCTAGTTGTCGAGCAAATGTCAGGAAGATGGCAAATTAAGCATCCAGATATGCGCGAACTTGCTAGGCAGGCACGCGAAATTCATCCGATGAGTCTTATTACCTTTACGTGGATTCCACGCGATGAGAATTCTCATGCAGATCGACTTGCCAACAAAGCACTCGATGGCGAGGTTGCAGAGACCCCGTACATCCAACGTAATTTCTTACACGGTCGTCTTCTTTCGGGCGAAGTTCCAACCACTATTTACTTAATTCGCCACGGAGAAACCCCACTTACCCCAGAACGGCGCTTCTCTGGTTCCGGCGGTTCTAACCCTTCGTTGACTGAAAAAGGAAGAGAACAGGCACGCGCTGTTGCAGCAGAATTGAAGAAGCGCAACCCAAAATACTTAATTGTTTCACCCTTGCAACGGACGCTAGATACCGCCGAAGAAATTACAAAAGTCACTGGTCTAGAAGCAGTTATTGATGAAGATTGGGTTGAAGCATCCTTCGGAAAATGGGATGGACTCACTCCCGTCGAAGTAGAAGCGCAATATCCAGATGAATATGCGGCTTGGGTTGCTGACCCTTGGTATGAACAAGGTGGGGGAGAGTCATACGCTGCAACGACAGAACGTGCAGGTAGCGCAATACGTCGCTTGGCTGCTCAATATGCGGGGGAAACTGTCGCTGTTGTTACTCACAATGTCGTAGTAAAGGGAGCAACGACTGTCGCACTCTCGGCACCGATTGATTCAATTTTTCACGTTGACGTTGCGCCTTGCAGCATCACGACAATCAAGATTTGGCCTTCTGACGGCCTGATGGCACTTATGTCGTTAAGCGAACGAGCATTTTAACGTAGAAAAAGTGGACGACGATCAGCATCGTCGTAGTAATGCCAATCAATCTTCATAACGATCGCAGGATGTTCATTGTCATTTAGATTCACAACTTTTTCTTCTAAATCGTGTGCATGGTTTCGAAGCACATTGTGATGCGAACTTCCATCTTCAAAGTACCACTCCTCCCAAACAACCTCCTGGCCTTCTCTAATTTCTTTAGGGGCTGCATGTACAACACCAGAAGATAGTCGAGGGAACTGAAATACAGTCCATTCGTGTTCGGCATAGGGATCACTTTCCCCTGTGTAGTCATTTAGAGCTTGAAGAAAAGCCTCTTGAAAATTCAAGCCTGCTCTCTCAAAGACAGCCGCAGCGCCGATTTCCTCCCATTTCGCAAGAAGTTCCTTTTTCCAATTGGGAGAAGTGACCACGAGAATTACCTCTTTCTGCTCATAGAAAATCGCATTTGCGCGATTGTAAACGATTCATGGACTCCCAGAAAGTTATATCCTTCACAGATGAAGGTAAACGCTGCTCATGTTTCAGAGATTGAGCATCGCTATCGAGGCGAAAATCCTTTCCGTACCTTGCTTTACCTCTTTGAAGAACAGAAATTTCGAGTCGGCATGGCATTTCTTATCTTTAGTATCAAACACTCGCCAGTATGGGTTATCCCGTTAATCACCGCAAACATTATCGATATCGTTACTTCGCACGGAAGCACCAAAGCCTTACTTATAAATATCTTAATTCTGGTCCTTGTTACTCTTCAAAATTGGCCCTTAAACATTCTGTATGTTCGTTTTCAAAGCCGAGCAATTCGCGAGGTTGAAAATCGGTTACGTTCAGCACTTGTAGAGCGAATGCAGCAACTAACGATGGGTTTCTACCTTCGCACTAATGCTGGCGTCCTCCAAACAAAAATCATCCGCGATGTTGAAAATATTGAACAAATGGTACGAAGCCTTTCGGATGGTGGTTTTGTGGCCGTCAACGGCACTATCGCTGCCCTCCTAATTACGGGCATACGGGTACCAATCTTTCTCCCGTTCTTTTTAGTCTTGGGCCCCATCATTGGATTTCTGATTTCTCGTCTGCGTTCAAAACTCAACGCCAATAATGAACGATTTCGTGGTGAAGTTGAGAGCATGTCAGCTCGCGTGAATGAAATGACAACGCTAATTCCAATCACTCGAGCACACGGTCTCGAACAGAGCGCTCTTGAGTCAATGTACAAATCTTTTGGTAACGTAAAAAGTGCTGGACTAAAACTCGATGCCTTCAATGCAAAATTCAATGCAATCGCTTGGGTTACTTTTCAGATGGCTAACGTTTCATGTTTAGCAACTGCGGGCTATTTCGCGCTAAAAGGTGAATTTGGAATCACGCCTGGAGATGTAGTCCTTCTTACTTCATTCTTTGGCCAATTAATTGGATCCGTCATTCTCCTAACAAATCTCATGCCACTTATTTCACGAGGGTTCTCCTCAATAACTTCCCTTGGTGAGGTAATTGAATCGCCAGATGTCGAACAAAATTCGGGCAAGCCACTTTTAGAAGATGTAGAAGGCAGAGTCACCTTCGACCAAGTTACTTTCCAATATCCACAATCAAATGTTCCTGCAATTGCTAACACTTCATTTGAAGTTAAAGCGGGAGAAATGATTGCGCTAGTCGGGCCTTCGGGATCTGGTAAATCGACCTTAATTAATATGGTGATTGGATTCCTTCGCCCTCAAAGCGGTCGGATATTGATTGACGGCAGAGATCTTTCTTCCTACGACTTGCGATCTTATAGAAAGCACATCTCCGTGGTGCCTCAGGAGTCCGTCCTATTTGATGGCACGGTTTTCGATAACGTTTCCTACGGAATGCCTTCAGTTACAGACAAACAAGTGCGCGATGCGTTGAAGGCTGCGAATGCAGAAGATTTTGTTAATGAATTACCTAATGGCGTCGAAACTTTAGTTGGAGAAAAAGGTGCACGAATCTCTGGCGGTCAGAAGCAAAGGCTAGCGATTGCACGAGCCCTCATACGAAATCCCAGAATTCTTATTCTTGATGAGGCAACCTCAGCTCTGGATTCTCAATCAGAGCACGCAATCCAGGATGCACTCAATACATTGATGAAAAGCAGAACGACATTTATGGTCGCACACCGCTTGTCGACCGTACAGCGAGCAAACTGCATTCTCGTCCTAAAGGCGGGCAAGGTTGTCGAGCGGGGAACACACGCAGAGCTTGTTGGGGCTGGCGGGCTCTACCAAGAGCTGTATGAGGCTCAATCTTTTCTTAGCGACAGCGACGCCTCGCAATAGCCGGAGTTTTCTTCGCGCTGAATTTAGGGAATTAGTCCCTCAGGGAATCTGGCACTAAAATCTGCAGTTAGAAGAGTCGCCTGGATCACCGCGTTGTAGAAATACACCGAGGAAAGTCCGGACTCCGCAGAGCAAAGTGGTGGCTAACAGCCACTCGGAGCAATCCGCAGGACAGTGCCACAGAAAATTACCGCCACTGTTGGAAACAACAGAGGTAAGGGTGAAACGGCGGTGTAAGAGACCACCGCATCTGCAGTGATGTAGATGGCAAGGTAAACCCCACTTGGAGCAAGACCAGAAAGGCGATGGGCTGCTCGC
>CAIUFY010000009.1 GCA_903898555.1 uncultured Actinomycetes bacterium | reverse complement strand
CGCTTGCTTGTTATTGATATTGGTGGTGGCTCACTTGAAATTGCTGTTGGAAATGATGAAGCTCCAGAAGTTGCTGTCTCATTGCCACTTGGCGCGGGCCGTCTAACAAAGAATCATTTGCTCGGCGATCCATATACTGAAAGGAGTGTACGAAACCTTCGCGACCACATTGAAACCCAACTGGAATCCATCTTGCCTGCACTTGTTCATCATCAAGATACAGATCGTGCGATTGCTACGAGTAAAACACTTCGTACGTTGGCTCGTCTAGGCGGAGACTGGTTTGATGCAAGCGGCAAAACTATTAAAATTGAACACATCAGAAAAATTTGTTCGAAACTTTCTGAGATGACTCACCAAGAGCGAACAAAGCTTCCTGGGGTTTCCGGAAACCGCGCTCGTCAAATAGTTGCCGGTGCCTTTGTAACAGAGAGCGTGATGAGAAATCTCGACCTTCGTGAATTGGAAATCTGCCCATGGGCACTTCGCGAGGGTGTTGTTCTCAAATGGATGGACTGGACTGAAAAGTAATTCTTAAGTGTTAGGCGCGTCCAAGCGATCGATTTGAAGGACTTCCTTCTTCTTATGGTGGATAACCCAAGCCTCACCAGGCTGTAACTTGTTATCTGGGTAATCGAAATCAATCTTCTTTGTCAGCTTTTCAAGCATCCTAGGCAAAACTGGATTGTGACTGCAGACAAGAATCGTCTTCTCTTCCTTGATTACATCCTTGGCAAAATCAATCGCTCTCTCTTTATCCTTCTTCCATGTCTGCTCGCTGATCTCCTTCTCAACCTTGAGTTTGATATCCAAGGCCTTGGAGAGCGGCTCCACCGTGTCATAACAACGAATAGCGTCAGAAGTAATGATCTTTTCAAGGTTAAATGCTTGGTAAATCGAAATCATCCGCTTTGCCTGCAAAGAACCTTGTTGAGCTAGTGGACGATCTTCATCGCCGCCCAGCCATTCCTCGCGAGCGATCGCTTTTCCATGTCGGAGAAAGATAATTGTTTGGGCATCAAAAGGAGATTTGAAAAATACTGAAAGAACTTCTTTGTCACTCTCGCGCGTAGCCAATTCGATTGCATTCTCAAGAGTCAACCAGCGACCCTCATCAGCTTCGGAATTTGGAATAAACAAATCATTTGAATCATAAGCATGCGCGGCCCAGTATGAAACCCGCTTTAGGCCGTCGGCAACGTAATACTCGGTATCTGTAATAAAAGGACCGAATGAGACTTTTAAATGAGTTTCTTCGACTACTTCGCGGTGAGCACAGGCAATTAATTGTTCGCCTTCTTCAAGCTTTCCTTTGGGAATAGACCAATCGTCGTAACGCGGGCGATGAATAAGTAGAACAAGAACTTGACCGTCACCATCGTATTTCCAGACAACGCCGCCACCTGCAAGGACTGTTGGATTCACGCGCGACTCCGATACCACTCAATTGCCTTCATCTGGAAATCATCCAATCTTTCTCCATCTTGCGAACGAGTCACTCGTTCCCAGTGCCCATCAACATGCATATGCCAACTTGATGTTGTTTCCGCCAAATATCCATCAAGTGCGCGATTTAGAGTGCGCTTGTGGTCAGGTTGAATTATTTTCACAAGACTTTCAACACGACGATCTAGATTGCGATGCATCAGATCTGCGCTGCCAATCCAATGTTCGTCATCTCCTCCGTT
>CAIUFY010000008.1 GCA_903898555.1 uncultured Actinomycetes bacterium | reverse complement strand
CTTAACTTCGCAAGTATTTGATGGTTTTTGGCCTGCAGTTGCAGCGGATGTACCCATTGCTGACGTTGCGGTTGCCCACCATGTCATGTACAACGTTTCAGCAATCGAAGATTTCTTGATAGCAATGAACGATCATGCTTCAAAAAGAGTAGTAATTGAGATGCCACAACGACATCCACTCACCACCGCTGCACCATTGTGGAAACATTTTTGGAATCTCGATCGACCAACACAGCCACTTCCATCGGACTTAATGAGCGTGCTTGCGGAGCTGGGAATTGAGGCTCATTTAGAACTGTGGGACGGCTCTATGAGGGTAGAAGCAGACTTAGCTTCACAAGCTCATTTTTCCCGCATTCGGCTTTGCTTGCCTGAATCTCGCGAACCTGAAGTTTTGGAATTTCTAAGAAATGAACCGAAAGTTGCGATTAGAAATCTCGCTACGATTTGGTGGGACGTGAAGTAAATGCATAACGAAGTAAAAGCAAAAATCCTAGTTACATCGCAGTTCTCATTGCTGGGATCTCTTTTACTTGCATCTCACTTCTCTAGTAATACGACGTATTACCCTGCGACAACTTTTTTGATGTTATTTGGTTTTGCAACATTAACCTTTGCATTTTTTGCACTTCGCCCATCACTTCGAATCTCGCCTATTCCTAAAGAAGGATCACCTCTTATCGCACGCGGGATTTATAAGTATGTTCGACATCCCATGTATTTGGGTTTGCTCTCGATTGGATTGGCTCTCGCCGCAAATGCATCAAACACAGTTGGATGGATTCTTTATATCGTATTGATGATTACTCTTAATACGAAAGCGAATTTTGAAGATCGTTTGCTACGAGAGATTCATCCCGAATCGATGCATTACCAAATGCATACATCAAAAATACTTCCATGTTTAGGTGGCTCTTGCAGAACAAACTGCGAACTTAAAGATTTCTAACTATTTTGAAAGATAACTAACGCCGCAGCAATAAATTGAAGTACGAAAGCCGCTGCAGTGAATGCATGAAAGAGTTCGTGAAATCCAAACCAGTTAATTGAGAAGTTTGGTTTCTTCAACGCATAAATAATTCCACCAGCCGTGTAACAAAGTCCGCCTGCTGCAATCAAAACAAAGACAGCAACGCCGCCTTCTTGCCAAAATGATGGAAGATAAAAAACTGCTGCCCAACCGAGTGCGATATAGGCAATGACATAGAGCCATCGCGGCGCATTAAGCCAAGTGATACGAAGAATTGAGGTGAGAATCGCTCCACCCCAGACGCAAGAGAGAAGAATTACGGCTTGATTGTGGGAGAGAAGGTAGACGGCGAAGGGGGTATAGCTGCCGGCGATCAAAATGGTGATATTTGCATGGTCGATTCGGCGCCAAAGGGCCTTGGCCTTGGGTTTCCAGGCGATTCGGTGATAAATAGCGCTACATGTGAACAAAGTAACGGCGGTGAGCGTAAATATGCCCAAAGTGATGCGTCCTTGGAGGCGGTCGGCGGTCGTTATGAGGACTAAACCGGCAACTAGGCTCACAGGGGACATGATTAGGTGGATTAGGCCGCGTAATTTGGGCTTTTCCGGTGCAACTGGAGTCAAAATTGGCTCACTCATGCCCCAACCATAGCCCGGCCCACCCTCGACACGCCCGGGCAGGGGATTTTGGGGGAATTACACCGCTGTAGGGGAGGGCAGGAGTAAAAGCCTCGTTTTGACCGTTCTGCCATTGGTCAGATACCTTTCTCCTCTGCTCATCTGCAAGACGAGCTATGTCCGCACGCTTAATCTGAAAAGTTTTAAGCGTAGATATACGAAGTTGTGGCAACACACCCGACCTCGTGTTACGTAGAAATACGCGGAGATAGATACGAATTGAAAATGAATCGCAGTAACTGCTTAATGTAAACAGAGGAGAAGAAGTGCCAACAATTGCGCAGCTGGTCCGTAAGGGTCGCTCCGATAAGACGACGAAGACAAAGACTCCTGGTCTTAAGGGAAGTCCACAACGTCGCGGAGTTTGTACACGTGTTTATACAACAACACCTAAGAAGCCTAACTCTGCGCTTCGTAAGGTTGCACGTGTTCGTCTGACTTCTGGCATGGAAGTTTCTGCATACATTCCTGGTGAAGGTCACAACCTACAAGAGCACTCAATCGTTCTTGTTCGTGGTGGTCGTGTTAAAGATCTTCCAGGTGTGCGTTACAAGATCATTCGCGGTTCACTAGATACACAAGGTGTTAAAGATCGTAAGCAATCACGCTCCCGCT
>CAIUFY010000007.1 GCA_903898555.1 uncultured Actinomycetes bacterium | reverse complement strand
GTTATGAAACTTTCAACGACTTCAAGTGCAACGTCTGAATCCAAAAGCGCGGTGCGAATCTCTTGAGTTACTTCCTCAATGTCTCCACTCTTAATACGGCCTTTAGCCCGAAGGCCTGAAAATGCCTTTGAAAACTTTGACGAGAGCGAATCGAACACGGGGCTAGAGTACACACTTCAAAATCATAAAGTCAGCAGGTAGTTTTCCACCTGGTTTGCAAGAATCTTTGCTTTCTCCTCGCTTAAGGCATTTCCTTGCAAATCAGTTATGTAAATAGTGTCAAAGGCCTCGGCCCCGAGAGTTGCAACAATCGCCGCACGAATATCCACTCCAAACTTAGAGATGGTTCGAGAAACATTGAATAAGACTCCAGGTTTATCGTGAGTTCTGACTTCGACGACAGTTGCGTTTGTAGCAAGATCGTTTGTCGCTGTCACAACAGGTGGTGGAGTTGGAATTCCCGGATACTTTCGATAGTTGCTGATTCTCTCTTCGATTCTTTTGTTTATATCAATCTCGCGGTCGAGTGCTTTTGAGAGCAAAGCGTGCAATCCCTCTTGGGTAGGCACAGGCGCAAAAGCATCTAGGGCAACAAGCCACGTCATGACGGCCGATGATCCAATGGTTCGAGTGCGAGCCGAGCGAACATCTAGGCGCGAAATTGAGAGAACCGCAGCAACTATCGAAAGTAAGCCTGTCCGATCTGGAGAGATAATTTCAATAACATAATTCTCATCCCGAGGATGAAGAGAAATTGTAAGTTCCCCGCTTTGCGCAATGGCAATTTGTTCTTCCGTTAATTCCAATTGGGGCGCAGGAGCAATACCTGCCATTGCGGCGAGGCACCGGTTTACCAAATCTTGAACTAATCCTGCTTTCCATTTACTCCAAGCCGTTGTTCCTGTCGCTTCACCATCGGCAATGCTTAGCGCGTGAAGTAGCTCGAGCGTCTCTGCATCTTTTATATGTGAGAGAACAAATAAAATTGTCTGAGGATCATCGAGATCTCTACGAGTGGCTACTGCAGAGAGCAGTAGATGATGTTTGATCATCAGTGCAAGGGTTGCCACATCCTCATCATCAAAACCCATTCTGCGGGCTAGCGGCTGGATGAGCACTTCGCCGTATTCAGAATGATCCTTATTTGGGAAGCCCTTTCCAATGTCATGAAAAAGCGCAGCAATCAAAAGAAGGTCTGGTCGATGCACTTTGCGAGTCAGGGCAGCTGCTCGAAAAGCTGTTTCGAGCATGTGGCGATCAACTGTATGGCGATGCAGAACATTTCGTTGCGGCAAGAAACGAACGTGCGACCACTCTGGAATCCATCGCCCAATGAGCCCTTCTTGATCCAACGCTTCAAATGTTTCAATCATGTGCTCTCCCGCACCGATGAGTGTCACTAAATCTTCTCTTGTTTGGCGCGGCCATGGAGTGGGCAAGTCCTGTATTCGAGTAGCCATATCAATGCAGGCATCAACAGTTAGGTGAAGACCATTCTGTGCTGCAATAGCAGCAGCGCGCAAACCAAGGGCTGAATCAGACTCAATCTCATAGCCTTCATCTATTGCAAGTTCTCCATCAAAAGAAACAAGCCCCTTCGCTACCCCGATAGGCCTTGAGCGTTTGAAAAGATTGCGCTTTGAAAGCCTTTCGATTCGATCCCACGTGCGTGAAGCTGTGTAATCCACCGCACGAGCAGATTTTGCAACGTCAAGCATTAACACATCTGCATCTGCATATTTGAGCAGGGTGGCAACTTTGTCTTGTTCTGTGAACAGCAATTGATCTCTATCTCTCTTGCTCGATTCGTGAAGGGCATCTCGAACGTTCATCAAAACCGATTCGGCCGCCGCTACTCGATCAAGTGCAACATCAATTAGGTCAAGTTTGGCGAGTGCTCGCAAGGAATTGATATCTCGCAAACCCCCGCGTGCCTCCTTGAGATCTGGCTCTAGAAGATAGGCCAACTCTCCAGCTCGATCGTGTCTTTCATCAAGAGATGCGCGCAATTTTGGCAAATTCTTTTTGTACTCTTTTCGCCATTGTTCAAGTGACGCGGTTGCAACCTCTTCTGTTAAATCAGAATTTCCCGCAACGTGTCTAAGATCCAAAAGGCCAAGAGCAACTTTAATGTCATCTTCTGCGGCCGATAGAGTCTCGGACTTTGTGCGAAGAGAATAATCAATCTTCTTGTTTGTCGACCAAAGAGGATATAAAAATGCGTTAACAAAATCCTTTAGGTCTTCCGGCGTTAATCCAGTATGCAAGATAAGTAAATCTAAATCAGATCCGGGAGATAGTTCACCTCGCCCATAACCGCCAACAGCTGCCAACGCAGCACTTCGCTCGGAAATACCAAGTTGAGAAAGAGCGCCGTGAAAAAGAGAAGTTAACTCTTCATCGACCTTGTCAGATCGTTCACGGCGCTCTCGTGTACTCATATGGTTACTTTATCTAAATTGCGTCAACTCCACGCTCTCCCGTGCGAACACGGACGATGTGGTCAACTGTTGTAGCCCAGACCTTTCCATCACCGATTGAACCGGTAGATGCAGCCTTGACGATGGTCTCAATAACTGACTCCACATCACCTGTATCAACCAAGACTTCGAGACGAACTTTCGGAACTAAATCAACAGTGTATTCAGCACCGCGGTAAACCTCGGTGTGTCCACGCTGACGACCAAAACCACTTGCTTCAGAGACTGTCATGCCAGTGATGCCAGCTGCGTTGAGCGCAGTCTTTACATCATCCAACTTGAAAGGCTTGATGATTGCTGTAATGAGTTTCATCTTCTGTTTTTCCCTTTCTAGTGAGGATTTCTGACTTATTGTTTTGCGAAATTAGAAGTGAAGCGAGATCCATCGCTGTATGACGTTGTCTCGTACGCAGTTTCTGCGTGCTGAGATAGATCAAGGCCAACACTTTCATCATCCTCAGAAACTCGAAGACCAATTGTCTTGTCGAGAATTTGAGCCAAGATATAGGTGACAATGAACGAGTATGCAACTACAGCAAGGACTGCAACGGCCTGATGTCCCATGAGAGTCCAGCCGCCCTTGTAGAAGACGCCATTTGAACCAGCTGGGTTAGTCATTTTTGTAGCTAGAAGACCGATGGATAGAGCTCCAAGGATTCCGCCTACTAGGTGGACGCCAACAACATCAAGAGCGTCGTCGTAACCAAACTTGTTTTTCAGTCCAACTGCAAGTGCGCAAACAACGCCAGCAGCAATACCGATCAAGATTGATCCCATTGGACTAACAAATCCACAAGCAGGAGTGATAGCTACAAGACCTGCAACAGCGCCTGACGCAGCGCCAAGTGTTGTTGCGTGACCGTCGCGAATCTTTTCCGTCACCATCCAGGCGAGGAGTGCAGCGCCTGTTGCGGTGTTTGTGTTAACAAAGGCAAATGCTGAAAGTGTGTTTGCGCCTAAAGCCGAGCCAGCGTTGAAACCAAACCAGCCAAACCATAGAAGTCCAGTTCCAAGAAGTACAAAAGGAACATTGTGTGGACGCATACGCTCTTTCGGCCATCCCTTGCGCTTACCAATAACGAGAATTACAGCAAGAGCCGCAGCTCCCGCATTTGCGTGAACGACTGTTCCGCCAGCAAAATCAAGGGCGCCTAATTTGAAGAGCCAGCCTGAAGGCGAGAAGACCCAGTGTGCAACGGGTGCGTACACAACCACTAACCAGATTGCACTAAAGAGCGTCCAAGAACCAAACTTTAAACGATCTGCAGTTCCACCGGTGATAAGGGCTGGAGTAATAATTGCGAACATCAATTGGAATGCACAAAAAACTAGAGGTGGAATTGTGAGTGCTTCAAATCCAGTCGCTTGTTGCCAAATGTGGTTAAGACCAAACTGATGAAGATCACCAATCCATTTTCCTTTGCCACTAAATGCCAAACTGTAGACACCTGTAATCCAGAGGACGCTGACAACGCCCATCGTTACAAAGTTTTGAGCAAGCATGCCCAAAACGTTTTTGCCGCGAACCATTCCGCCGTAGAAAAATGCCAAACCAGGTGTCATGAGAAGCACCATGGCTGCAGCGACAATGATCCAAGCGGTATCGCCTGTGTTGAAATTCATTTTCACTCCCGATGTGTAAAAGA
This sequence comes from uncultured Actinomycetes bacterium, assembly GCA_903898555.1. Taxonomy (GTDB): domain Bacteria; phylum Actinomycetota; class Actinomycetes; order Nanopelagicales; family Nanopelagicaceae; genus PALSA-747. The sequence goes on along the minus strand of CAIUFY010000007.1, from coordinate 817 downwards.
GGAGCTCGCCGTTGAGTTCTTGGCCGTAGGATGCATGACTTTCGTTACAGCAATAGGTCTGGATGTGTTACGAAATTGTTAAGTGCTGTAAAAAATAGATTTTCGAGCCTAATTTCCCTCGGAAATCAACCCTCGCACGAAACTTTGCGGGTCAAAGGGGGCAAAATCACTTACAGCCTCGCCCGTGCCGGAAAACTTGATAGGAATACCGGTCATAGACTCAATAGCTAAAGCCACTCCGCCTCTTGCAGAGCCATCCATTTTGGTCAGAATGAGGCCGGTTACGTTAACTGCCTCCATAAAAGTTTGAGCTTGGGCTATTCCGTTTTGGCCAGTCGTAGCATCAACGACAAGAAGTACTTCATCCACTGGTGTTAGCTTTTCTATAACTCTTCTAATCTTTCCTAACTCATCCATCAAGCCTTGCTTTGTATGGAGTCGACCTGCAGTATCAACAATGTAGAAATCTGATTTTTCAAATACCGCCATTGCCGCGCCATCAAAAGCAACCGACGCCGGATCGCCATTTTGCTTTCCAACGACAACGGGGATGTTCAACCTACTTCCCCATGTTTGAATCTGTTCGGTCGCGGCTGCTCGAAAAGTATCCGCGGCAGCTATAAGAACTTTTGAACCGCCTTGCTTTAAGGAATTCGCTAATTTTGCAGTTGAGGTAGTTTTACCCGTTCCATTAACTCCAACAACCAATATTGTTGTTGGGCGATCTTTGCTCTTATGAATTGAACGATCAGATTGCGACAGTGATGATTCAAGTGTTCTGAGAACAGATTCTTCAGCACTTTCACCTTCTTTACGC
>CAIUFY010000006.1 GCA_903898555.1 uncultured Actinomycetes bacterium | reverse complement strand
AGCACTGGATATTTGCGGTGAAATCACCGCAGTAGCCAATACCAGTGAACTAAGAACTACCAAGATATTTCGAGTTCTCATTTCTTTCATCCCTCCTTGTAGTATTTTTCTGTCATTTTTTGATTCTGTCTACTGCCCACTTCAGTTCATCAATTAAGTCTCTAATCATCATCTCTAAGTGATCGCCAAAGACTCGGTAACGATTTGAATGTAATTCGTGCAATATTTGGGTCAATCTCTCTACGCTCTCTTCGTTTCTAGCGATATCGCCAAAATTTGGATTTTCTGCGAGCATCTGGGCTAGATAGGCGATAGCCCTACCACCCATTTCGTACTTAACCACCCAAGGGTGGATCTCTGACTGTAGAGCCTTGAGAGTGAAATTGGGACTCAGCAGCGTCTGCGAATTCATGGCGATCTCGGTACTCAACTCTTTCAGGAGTGCGCAGGCGCTGGTTGAATCCCTGGTACGCCACAAAAAAGCAGAGCGGCTGAGCACTATAGACACATCGGGGGAGGCATCTCCGTTCAAGCAGGAATCCTGAACGGTTCGCCCAAAGTGATGGAAGGCATCGCGCTCGGACTGCACGGCAAAGATCTCACTAACCGCAATATCCCACGCTTTATCTGGATCATACGAGTGCGGATCCACGAAGAAGAGAGCCAAAGTGCGCAGTGGAATCAACGAAGATTCAAAGAGTTCCATCGGGTTTGCCAAATAGCCGGACATATTTTCGATCATGGCGGGTTCACGTCCCCTAAGTGGCCCAATATGCAACTGGTACGTCATGGCAACATCATTTACCGGGTAATTATCCCAATAGAACGGTTTATGGTCTGTGCTTCTTACAAGAATAGCGGCATCGGCATATGTCAACGTCGGAGAACATATTTGCCTGCCAGTCCACATCAATTTTAGATCCGCATTCAAGCCAGTTCCAAAAGTAGAGATATATTCTTCGTTTCCAATTCCACAATATTGCGTGGGGCAAACAATGAATTCCATAGTAATACCTTGACTGCGAGCTCTTTCATACAAAGTATTCGTAAAATACAGTTGTGCATCGATAATGGTCGAGAACATTTTTTTATCACCATCAGTTTGTAGATCGCCCGGAATGTCATCCAAAAAAATTCCGACCAACGAGCAGCCAATTGAATTTAATTGAGATAGTCGGTGCATTTGCGAATCGAGATGCTGGGGGTTCGAATATTCCAACGTTAAACCGGGTGAGAGCGAAGTGCCAACATCAACCCCAACGCCTTTGCCCCGATCTACAAGGCTCTTTATTTGCGCGAGTGCCAATTCGCTAAATGGCTCTTGCCAATAAATCCGATGATTCGGCTGGTCCTTGGGCGAACAGAGAAAGGTATCCAACTTCCATTGCGCCAACAGGTCGATCATTCGCTCTCGCTGTCGCGGCGACCAGGGGTGCCCATAGAAACCCTCAATTACGCCGCGACGAATTACATTCTTCATGAAATTAGCCCAACTTTACGAAATCACTCCCCGGCTTTTGACATATCTGCTTCTGTCAAAGCCCCCTTCACTCTCTCCTGGTAGAAGGTAGAAGTGCCACGCATGCGACTTATGGCTGTGAAAGCGAGGGCTGCGACGACGGCAACAATAAAGGTAACTTTGACGGGGTTAGCGGTGCCTCCCCAAGTTTTGAGACCTATATAAACCAAAATAATTGCTCCTAACAAAGGCATGAGTACGCCCGTCAGAGCAACATTGAGGTTCGTCTTGGCGATCCCGCGCAGCATCCATGCAGCTGTGAGTGCGGTCAGGGCGTAATAGACAACGAACATCAATCCCAAGCTAGAAGCGAGATCGGCGACGATCGTGGACAAACTTCCACCAGACCAGACTTGAATGATGAACATAAGAAAGGATGGAACGCTCAATGCAGTAATTGCAAGCCACGGCATTTTGCTTTTGTCTCCCACGCGAGCAAATGCCCGCCATAGAACTCCATCGCGTCCCATAGAGTAACCAACGTTTCCGAATGTGATGATTGTTGTTTCAATTCCACCTAAGTAACCCGCCATGATGGCAAGAACTAGCAAATACCCCCAAGGGCGTCCTGCCAGTTGAAGTCCAAGAGTCGACATCCATGCAGAGTTCTTACTCATGTCAACGGGATTTACCGCTGAGAAGAATAAGGCTCCGAAGAAGATCGAGACGCCCATGACAGCGACCAGACTTCCGATTCCTGCGAGTCCAGGGTTGCGCCTAGATTTCTTGGTTTCTTCATTTACAACAACTGAAGTTTCCCAACCGGAATACCAAAATACACTTATGAGGAGCCCGGCAAGCAACCCGGTGCCTCCCCCAGCTGAATGGAGGCTAAACCAGTGAATGCTCGGGGTGCTGCCGGTGTGACGATGGGTTAACCCATGATGTAGAGCCATGAAGCCAAATATCGTCATTACGGTTAATTCAAAGGCAGTTATGGCCCACTGGAATCGAGCGGCCAATCGAATCCCCGTTGCAACGAGCAAGGTGATCAAAGCCAGAATGATCGACCCAATTACAGTGACCAGCCACTTGTTATTTGCGGCTGTCGATGAGAAAACTGTAAGGAAATTTGTGGCCGCTGGGATAATTGCAAATGAATTAGATACAACGAATGCAATCAGAATGAGAATGCCTACGAATGCACCGACCATTGGGTTCAAAATTCTTCCTACCCATGCATATGAGATTCCAACATCTGCGCGCCATCTATTGAGATGGTAGAAGGAGAAGGCGATAAAGATCATTGGAACGAAACCAACGAGGAGTGCAAGCAAGGCACCGTAACCAGAAACTCCTGCGATGCCACCTAAAACACCAGCGATACTTATGCCAGGTGCAGCGCTTGCAAAACCTAATACGATTCCATCCCAGAGTCCGAGAACGTTATGGGCTAATGAACCATGATCCTTATTCGAAGT
>CAIUFY010000005.1 GCA_903898555.1 uncultured Actinomycetes bacterium | reverse complement strand
CTAGGAGTGTTGGGGCCAAACGGCGCTGGAAAAACTACGACTGTGCGAATTCTTGCAACGTTGCTCAAACCCGATTCTGGTCACGCCACGGTCGGAGGTATTGATGTTTTCAAGAATCCAAAGGCTGTTCGTGAAATCATCGGTTTGTCAGGTCAATATGCGGCAGTAGATGAAACGTTAACGGGCTGGGATAACTTGGTGATGTTTGGTCGCCTTTATCACCTGAGCGCAGATCAAGCACGAGTTCGTGCGCGTGAATTGCTCGAACAGTTTTCTCTTACGGATGCTGCAAAGCGTCCAATTAAAACCTTTTCTGGTGGAATGAGACGACGTCTAGATTTGGCCGCATCGCTGATAATTCGCCCGAAGGTGCTTTTCCTTGATGAACCAACAACCGGTCTTGATCCCCGTGGACGCATGGAAATGTGGGGAGTGATTGAAGGGCTAGTCAAAGAAGGCGTTACTTTGCTTCTAACAACTCAGTATCTCGAAGAGGCAGATCAGCTCTCAGATGACATCGCCGTGATTGATCGCGGCACAGTAATAGCTCGAGGATCATCGGACGAATTAAAAGACAAAGTTGGCGGCGAGCGACTTGAAATAATTGTAAATGAGAAAGATATCGTTGTTGCACGCGAAATTATCGATCGCGTGACGCAATCAGTAAGTTCACTAGACGCAGGACTTCGAAAGATTTCAGCACCAGTCACAAGCGGGACATCTTCTCTCGTCGGAGTTATTCGTGAATTTGATTTGAAAGGTCTTCATGCTCTTGACGTTGCACTCAAGCGCCCATCCCTTGACGATGTCTTCATGTCACTTACTGGGCACGTTGCGGAAGAAGAAATAAAAGAAGATTTGAAGGCTAAAAAGAAAGGAGCGCGCAAGTGAACGCCATAAGCGATGCTCTTGTTATCACAAAGCGCCAACTCCAGCAGTTAGTGCGAGTCCCAGAAGTCTTGATCTTTAACACAATTCAACCCGTCATGTTCGTTCTTCTATTTAGATACGTATTTGGTGGTCTGGGCGCAGGAATCCCTGGTGGTTACGTCCAACTTCTCATGCCTGGAATCTTCGTACAAACAGTCACATTCACTCTTGCAGCAACCGCACAAGGCTTAGCCCAGGATATGGAGAAGGGGCTTATTGATCGTTTCCGCTCTCTTCCAATTGCACGTTCGGCAGTAGTAATGGGGCGCACATTGGGTGATGGTCTGCTCAATATTGTCGTTTTGGTTGTCATGGGAGCGGCAGGTTACGGAGTGGGCTGGCGACCAACATCCGGGCCGCTTCACATCCTTGCTGGCTTCCTTATGCTCCTATTTTTCGGCTACGCACTTTCGTGGGCAGGTGTGTTCGGAGGACTCTTTTCTAAAGATGCTCGAGTAGTAGGCAATATTTCATTCTTGTTCACTTTCCCATTGACCTTCTTATCAAATGCATTTGCTCAGACAACTTCGATGCCAAAGCCTCTTCAGTATTTTGCTGAGTGGAATCCAGTCTCGACTATGGTCGCAGCAACAAGGCAGCTCTTTGGTTTCCATAACACCTTTGGAGTAACAGCTCATTCGTATCCAAGTGAGCATCCAGTCACCACATCACTCATCTATATGGTGTTAATCATGGCGATTTTCATGCCTCTAAGTGTTCGCCGTTACAAGAATCGGCAGTAGTTAGAGGTTCGTGATAAATTTCCGAAATGAAATTTAAGGTCGTTTCGGGGTCTCTAGTAATTGTTGCGTTTCTCGTCCTTGGTGGCGCCCTCGGAGCAGATAAGTACATTTCTTCGAAGGTTGCTTCGCGCGTTCAGGAAAAACTTCCACGAGCCAGCGATGTGCATGTCTCAATCCCAATTTCGAATGTCGCAAGCGACATAACTTCTAATTCAATCAAGTCCGCGCGCGTCAAAATCGGTCACTATATGATTAGTGGAAATTCTTTAACGCCCTCACTTTCAATCGTCGCAAAGGGCATAACAAAGTCTCAACCAACAATTATCGATGATCTGAGCGTTGTTGCAACAATTCCTCTCGCCACGATTGAAAATTTAAGTGGATTTGGAAAGGCGCAAATAGTTGGCGATGCGTTGAGAGTTACATCAGGATTACCGGGTGGTGGGCAAGCTATTCTCCTGCCGAAGTTTTCTAACAATCAATTCTATTTCCAACTTTTAAGTGTCTCGGCTTGGGGCAAGCAAGTTCCTGCTGCATTATTGCCAGCAAGCATTCAAGCCGACCTCAAAGCACGAAGTCTGCGAAACCTATCCTTTCCCAAGGGATTAAATGAGACCTCAATCTCTTTGAGCGCAAACGGACTCTCAATTCACTTGCGAGGAACTAAATTTCCACTCGATAATCTTTTCTAATTGTTCACCTGATTGATATTTTCCTGGCGACGTACGCTTGGAAAGTCGTGAGAGAATTGCCCATAACTTATTATTTGGGGGATTACCGTGTCTGAGAATTCAGGAAAATGTCCAGTTGTTCATGGAGCAAATGCAACCGCAAGTGAGAACAATGCAAAGTGGTGGCCTAACGCTCTAAACCTAGATATTTTGCATCAACACGACACAAAGACGAATCCTCTTGGAAGCGATTTCAATTATCGAGAAGAGTTAAAGAAACTTGACGTCGCGGCATTAAAAGCAGATCTTCATGCCCTCATGATAGATAGCCAACCATGGTGGCCTGCGGACTGGGGACACTACGGCGGACTCATGATTCGAATGTCTTGGCACGCAGCTGGAACATATCGAATTGCAGATGGTCGTGGCGGAGGCGGAAGTGGCAATCAACGTTTTGCTCCACTGAATTCTTGGCCAGATAACGTCAACCTCGATAAAGCCCGCAGAATCTTGTGGCCGATTAAAAAGAAGTATGGCAACAAAGTTAGTTGGGCTGACTTGTTGGTACTTGCGGGGACAATTGCATACGAATCAATGGGACTCAAGACATTTGGTTTTGGTTTTGGACGTGATGATATTTGGCATCCTGAAATTGATGTGAATTGGGGAGCCGAGAACGAATGGCTTGCACCAAGTGACTCCCGTTATGGAAACTTGGAAGATCCAACAACAATGGATAATCCATTAGCAGCAGTTCAAATGGGTTTGATTTATGTTAACCCTGAAGGTGTAAATGGAAAATCAGATCCGCTGAAGACTGCCTTGCAAGTACGCGAAACCTTTGCACGTATGGCAATGAATGATGAGGAAACTGTTGCACTGACTGCTGGTGGTCACACAGTAGGAAAGGCACATGGAAATGGAAGTGCCGCACGACTTGGACCTGTTCCAGAAGGCGCTGACATTCGGGAGCAAGGTCTGGGCTGGATGAATCATGAAACTCGCGGAATCGGTCGCGACACAGTTTCAAGTGGGATTGAAGGTGCTTGGACTACTCATCCTACAAAGTGGGATAACGGCTACTTCGACATATTGCTCTCTCATGAATGGGAATTGAAAAAGTCACCAGCTGGCGCAAGCCAATGGGAACCGATCAACATTAAGGAAGAAGACAAGCCTGTCGATGTTGAGGATCCTTCAATTCGTCACAACCCAATAATGACCGATGCCGATATGGCGATGATTAAAGATCCTATCTACCGTGAAATTTCTGAACGCTTCCACAAAGATCCTGCTTACTTCAGCGAGGTTTTTGCTCGTGCTTGGTTCAAATTAACGCACAGAGATCTTGGACCAAAGGTTCGTTACCTAGGACCTGATGTTCCGCAGGAAGATTTAATTTGGCAAGATCCAATTGCAGCAGGTCCAAGTGGATATAACGTTGAAGAAGTTAAAGCAAAGATTGAAGCCTCATCACTTTCTACTTCCGACATGGTGACTACCGCATGGGATAGCGCTCGGACATTCCGTTCATCGGACTTACGTGGAGGAGCGAATGGCGCACGTATTCGCTTGGCGCCGCAAAAGGATTGGAAAGGAAATGAGCCAGAACGATTAGCTCGTGTTCTCTCAATTCTGACACCAATTGCTGAAAGCTCAAATGTCAGCATCGCAGATGTAATCGTGCTGGCTGGAAACGTTGGAGTAGAGCGAGCTGCTAAAGCAGCTGGGTTCGATGTCACCGTTGCATTCTTGCCTGGACGTGGCGATGCAACGCAAGAGAATACAGATGCCGTTTCATTTGCTCCACTAGAACCACTTCACGATGGATATCGCAACTGGCTCAAGCAGGATTACCAAGTGAAGCCAGAAGAGCTTCTTCTAGACCGCACTCAATTGATGGGGCTAACAGCGCCAGAGATGACTGTGCTCATGGGTGGAATGCGCGCGATCGGCACAAACTTCGGTGACACAAAGCATGGAGTCTTTTCTGACAAAACAGGTACCTTGAATACTGACTTCTTTACAGTTCTGACAGATATGAAATACATCTGGGAGCCAACAGGGGAAAACCTCTACAACATGCGAGATCGCAACACAGGTGAAGTAAAATTCACAGCGACCCGCGTTGATTTAGTCTTTGGGTCCAACTCGATACTTCGCTCCTATGTTGAGGTTTACGCTCAAGATGACAATAAGAAGAAATTTGTCGATGACTTCATTGCAGCATGGGTAAAGGTCATGAACGGGGATCGATTCTTCTAGCAAGATAGATAGACTTCACCTATGAGTGAACTTTCTCCTTGTCCGTTATGTAATTGCGAATACACCTATGAAATGGGCGCGCTTCTTGTTTGTCCAGAATGCGCCCATGAATGGAACCCTTCTGAAATAGAGGCGAGCGCCCCGACGTCTAAGATCGTAAAAGACTCGGCTGGGAACGTATTAGCCGATGGCGATACCGTAACAATTATCAAAGATATGAAAGTCAAGGGAAGTTCAACGCCGCTTAAAGTTGGAACAAAAGTTCGCAATATTCGTTTAGTCGACGGTCCTGGTGATCACGACATAGATGCGAAGGTTGATGGCTTTGGGCCGATGAATCTTAAATCCAGCATTGTGCGAAAAGCCTAAATACAATCCCTATCTAGGCTTAATAACAAGCTCTGAAACATCAATTCGGTTAGCCTTAAAAGTATTCACTTGCGATTCACTTGGGTATCCAATTGCAATTCCGCAGAGCAGACGGTAATTCTTTGGCACATCAAATTCTTTTCTAACAACATCATCCCAGATGCCGACGGCACCTTGCATGCACGTTCCTAGTCCGTACGCATGAGCCGAGAGCGCAAGATTCTCCATCATTAAGCCGGCATCGCTAGCGGCATATATATGAAGGCTCTTATGTATGTAAATAAATAGTTCGGTTGGGGCGCCATAAAACTCATAATTCTTTGCCCACCATTTATCACGTTGCACACGGTCTTCGCGTGCAACTCCAAAGGTTGCATATAACCCTGCGCCAAGTTGCATGGCGCTCGGCTTCAAATCTGCGGGATACGGCTTACTTATTAATCGATTGCTTGTTGGCAACCCATAACGCTTTATCAACAGTGTTATTTTCCCCCACAGTCCACCGCGCAAGTGCGTGGAGACTGCGTTCCAGCGAGATAAAAACTCAGCGCTTATTCGATCTCGAACTTGCCCTGATGCCACAGCAACTTTGAAAGGTCTGGTGTTTGACCAACTTGGCGCAGTGAGCGCATCGGTGAGGATTTGATTAAGAATGTCATCCGGTACAGGGATGGATAAAAAGTCGCGGGTTGTTCTACGAGAAGCTAGAAATTGCGAAACCCACTCCGCGTCATGGTGGTTAGCCTTTGATGTCATATTGACATCGTACCTTGTCAGGTTGAACGATTGACGTTGGAAAGTGCCCAAAGAACGCAAAGAACAATTCCGATAGCCGATGCAACCATCACAAAAGTGACATGTTCGTGAAGCAAAAGGGCGGACCAGCCAAGCGTAAGAATTGCTTGTAATTGTTGGACTTGAGAGCCGTGAGTTACACCAAAATCTCTAAGTCCACGGTACCAAGCGAAGAAGCCCAAATACATAGATGAAAAACCAATACCGAGTAGTCCAATCACGGCGCTTCCGTGCAAAGTAAATTGTGAATGAGTCTTTGCAAAAACTATTGCAGCTCCTGGAATCGAAAGCGGGAGTCCGAAGATAACAACCCATGAAATAACCTGCCAGCCTGGCATAAAACTTGTAAGAGAAGCTCCTTCAACATAGCAATACGATGAGGCAAGAACTGCGCCAAGAATGAGTAAATCTGCAACTAGATCAGACTTTGTTGCCCCACCTCTGCCTATGGAAAAAACGATGAGCAGGAGTGTCCCCAAGCCTGATGCAATCCAGAATCCAGCACCGACCGACTTCTTATTTTTCATCACTGAAAGAATCGCGGTAGCAAGAGGCATGACTGCCGATATAACCGCAACATGGGCAGTTGTTGTGCGTTGAAGTGCAAGTGCGATGAGAATCGGCCATCCATAAACCGCGCCAAGTGTTGTAAATGCCATTGGGCGCCAAAGCTCCCTTGGCAGGCGAGGTACTTTCGCCTTTAGCATTAATGGAATTGCAAGTGTTGCGGCAATTATGGGACGCGCAAAGGCAGTAAACAGTGGGTCAAAACTCTTTAGTGCAAATTTTGTAAATGGAAGTGAGAGTGAAAATAGGAATATTCCAAAGACCGCGTAGAAAAGCCCGCTCTTTTGCTTTTGGGAAAACGCCACTCGATTACTCTACTGAGCCATGATGGCATCGTGGACATATTGAGCCAGTCCTCGAGCGCGATCGTCATAGTATTTCTTAAACCGGGCATCCTCTACGTACATGAGTGCCAAATTCTTTTGCATTTCCACTGAGCATTCATAAAACCATTTTGAGATGGCCTGTCTGTGGGCGATTACCGCATTCTGAGATTCCGGAGAATTTACCGGAAGACTATTTCCAAATGCATATACGAACATCTCGGTAGCGGCCTCTTGATCGACTTTAGCCAATGCAAATTCGGCGTGGGAATACTTTGAAGTTCGTTCTTTAGATTGCTTATACTCCGCCGAATTTCCCCATCGGTCTTGAACCTCATTGTCGATTTCACTCACAGTCGCAAGATACAACTTTTCAACGAGCTTGGTCTAGAATTAGGGCTATTGATTGAATTGAGAAATTGGGAGACGAAATGCTTCGCATCGGCGTAATCGGGACAGGAATCATGGGGGCGGGTCATGCTCGCTTTATCGCTGCGCATGTAAAGAACGCTCAAGTGACGGCACTCGCAGATATAGACCCAATTCGCGTCAGTGCCTTGGCTGATGAGCTTGGCACAGTTGTACTTCAAACAAATAGTCCAGAAGAGTTGATGATGAGCTCAGATGTAGATGCAATCATCATTGCCTCTCCAGATTCTTTTCACGTTGAGCACCTCAAGCTTGCAATTGCCAGTGGTAAACCAACGCTTTGCGAGAAGCCAATTGCAACTAATCTTGAGGATGCCCGAGCAATCTCGGCGGAGATTCAAAAACACGAAGATTCTAAAGGCAAGAAAATTATTAGCTTCGGATTTATGCGTCGCTTCGATCCGGGTTACATGAGATTACGCGAAGAGATTGAATCTGGAAAATATGGAAATCCTTTGTATGTAAAGGCAGTAATTCGCAATCACCTTTCACCAGGGACGACGTCCACGGGAATTTTCACAAATATGGCAGTCCACGACTTTGATATTTATAGATGGCTATTCAAATCAGATTGGGAGAGCGTTTCTTCTTTCTATCCTCCACACTCAAGTTCAGCGCCTGATGATGTTAACGACCCCCTTGTTTTCGTTGCAAAACTGAAAAATGGAATAACACTTGTCGTCGATGCCATGGCAAACGGCACTGCAGGGTATGACACGCGGGTAGAAGTTGTATGTGAGCGCGGAAATCTAGAAATTGGACCGTTCGGCGACTTCGCAGTCCGCACCTTGGAGAACTTTGAAGTTACTCGAGGCGGGGCCATGGAAATTAACTGGATGAAAAAGTTCGAGCAGTCTTACATTAATGAGCTACTCGCATGGGTTGGCGAAGTTGAAAGTGGAGTAGTACATCCGGACTTAGCCACTCACAAGGATGCGCTCATAGCAAATGAATCAGCTGCTCTGGGAGTAGCCTCAATCTCTTAAGAAGATTCTTTCTTTACTTGTCAGGATTCGGGATAGTTACGTCACGGACAAAAGCTTCGAGGTCATTTACGGATTGTAAGAATCCTCGAAGCGTACGAAGTGTTGCTCCGAGGTTCGTAAATTCTTCGACCTTTAGACCATCAACGTCGTACATCTTTCTAAATTCTGGGAGGTTCTCAAGTAGGGGATCTAGGATTCTTGAGGCTATTGGTTCGTTGATGCTATTGAGATTTGGTTTCAAACCCGATTTATTGATTCGAACTTGCCATGGGTATGGGGGAGAGATAACTACATCTCCGCCTACAAGTTCACTCCAATGCATGTGATTGCGAAAAGCTGCTGAAAGTAAACGAGTGCGATATCCACGCTCTTGATAAATCTTGTATGCGTTTTTAAATACAGCAACACCAGCCCATTCCATGACTCCCGGATCAATTGTCACTCCCGTTTTCTCTGCGGAGACTTTCACCCAGTCATCCACACGGCCAACCATGATGGTGCACACAGGGCCCATTTGGGAGATATCTAGACCTTCAGCTTCGCGTCGCTTTAGTCCTCGTTCTATTGCCTCGGCAACTGCGATGGTTTGCGCAACGGAAAATGAGACTGTCGCGTTAAGGCTAACGCCTTGGTAGGTTGCCTCTTCAAATGCAGAAATAGCTTCCGAGGTAACAGGAATCTTTACAATGATGTTCTTTGCCAACTTTGAAAAATCGACCGCTTGCTTTGTCAGTGCAGCAGCGTTGCGAAAGTTTCGGGGATCTGTTTGAATTGAAAGGCGTCCATTGCGCCCGTTATAAATCTCGAACTCTGGTTCAAGAATCTTTGCGGCGTTAATTGAAAGTTCCTCAACCATTGCCCAACCAATTTTGTCTTCAGTTGCCGACGGATTGGATTTTGCGTAATCCTTGATTCGACCTACCCAGTTCTCTTTATCCGCCTTCAAAGCAGAGAGAGCGATAACAGGATTGCACGTTGCACCAACTATGCCCCAGGTGAGAGCGTCTCTGAGCTCTTTTGGGTCTGCCGAATCGTTCCATAAAACGGTCTTCGTATTTTGTTTCATGTACATAAAAGGCGAGTCAGACATTTATGCTCCCAAAGTGGTTTTGTATTCGAAGTAATTCCAAATTCTAATGCTTTGCGCAAATGATATGTATCGAGATTCTGGCTTTCAGCCCCTTACATCAAATAATTTTGACTCTCTTTTACCAAAGCCCGATGATTGGGCAGTGACGAAGTCATCGATTTATGACGTGGCCGCCCTTGCCGGGGTCTCGATTGCAACTGTCAGTCGAACCCTTAACCAGCCCCATCGAGTCTCCGAAGCAACACGAGCACGAGTAATGGAAGCAGTTCAAAAACTTGATTACACGCCGGATTTTGAAGCAGCAGCACGGGCGCGGCATCACAATGATCGGATAGCTGTCTTAGCCCCATTGAATACCTATCCTGGATTTACTCAACGTCTACGAGGTATTTCCCTTGTCTTTGAGGAATTACAAACTGAATTAATTATCTTTCAAATTGACGCGCAAAAGCTCCGCAATGAACAACATTCAAAATATATTGAATCTTTAGCAACTTCTGGAAGGTATGACGGGGTAATAGTTATGTCTCTTCCGATTGATGCTCAAGAGCTGACGCGAATTGCTGAAACTCATTTTCCTATGGTTCTCATTGAAACATCGGATTCAAGATTCCCTACCCTTAAGGTAGATAACAAAGAGGGCGCTAGGCTGGCCGTTGCGCATCTTCTTGAAAAGAATTATAAGAACATTGGGTTTATTGGTTTTAATGCCCTCGCGAGTTATTCGACAAATGGATCGAAGGCACGAGAGCAAGGATATATAGACACTCTTCTGGCCGCTGGACGAAGCGTGAATCCAAACCACATTCTCATATCTGATTACAGTATTGAAGATACCTATTTAAAAGTAAAACTCATGCTCTCAATCCCGGATCGACCTGATGCTCTCTTTTGCGCTTCCGATATCAATGCATTAGGAGTCCTAAAAGCAGCGAACGAACTCGGGTTAGATATTCCCAAAGACCTAGCTGTGGTGGGCTTCGATGACATTGATATTGCAGACTATTTAGGTCTCACAACTGTGAGACAACCACTTGAAGGCTCTGGAAAAGAAGCTGCAATGTTGATGGATAAATTAATCAAGGACCCCGCGACTATCAAGCCAAGCCAAGTTTTACTCCCACTTGAACTTATTGTGCGAACCTCGAGCTAGGCGTTAGTTCGCTTCTGCTTCAAGCTCGGCAGTGACTCTTTGCAAGAATTCAACACTTGCCTTTGCGTCAGCGATTGGTCCTTCATTTGCACTTGGTTCAGTGTGAACAACATTGTCTTGTTCGAGAACAAACCAGCCGTTGTAGCCTGACTTCACCAAACTTCTTACAATCGCACGTATATCTACATCACCTTGTCCAAGTGGGCGATACATTCCCTTAACAACAGCGTCGTAGTAGCTCAATTCGTTATTCTGAACTTTCTTCGCCCATGAAAGGTCTACATCTTTGAGATGCGAATGCGCGACCCGATCAGAATGGCGCTGCGCAAAGTTCACAGGATCAGTTCCACCAATAATCATGTGGCCAGTGTCTAGACAGAAAGGAATAGTCGATCCAGTTAGGACTCTGTTTATGTGATCTTGAGTCTCAATCATGGTTCCAACGTGTGGGTGCAAAACTGCTTTAACCCCAACCTTGGCCGCTACTTCTTGAAGGCGGTTCAAGTTTGTGAAAAGGATTTGCCACTGCGCATCATCAAGTACTGGAAGTTTTGCATCGTAGCCATCAATGCCGGAATTTGCGGCAAGTACTAAAACCTTTGCGCCAGCTGCTGCATAGCTCAAGAGTTCTTTTTCAACCCCAGGAACTGGATCATGATCTGGGCGATGGAGAACAACGGGAACAAATCCGCCCACAGCAATCATGTTGTGCTCTTTTAGAATCGATGCTTTAAGTTCTGGTTGCATTGGTAAGAATCCGTCAGGACCAAACTCTGTCGCACCAAATCCTAAGGCACTCATTTCGCCAAGAACTCGAGAAGGATCCATCTGATGGCCCCAATTTGGAACCTCGCATACGCCCCATGAAATTGGAGCCCCAGCGATATTAATTTTGATAGATGACATGTTTCTTCTCCTATTTCTTATCTATTGCGCCATTG
Organism: uncultured Actinomycetes bacterium; assembly: GCA_903898555.1. Lineage (GTDB taxonomy): Bacteria > Actinomycetota > Actinomycetes > Nanopelagicales > Nanopelagicaceae > PALSA-747. The sequence continues at coordinate 11,520 of CAIUFY010000005.1, read as the reverse complement.
CCTAGCAAAGGACGTTGTTTCAAGAGTGCCGCTTCATAATTTGCATAAGCCTCTTTAGTGCTTTCCAAAGTTGATATAGGAGAGATTGGTACATCCCACCAACCTTCACCGTTCGGGGAGTAAAGAAGTGGATCGCTATTTATGTGGATAAGCGTTGCGCGAGGTGAAGCTTTCGCCTTAAGTACGGCAGCGTGTAAATCCGCAATTGCGCTGCTAGATTCCTCGACTCGAATTACATCAATTCCTAAGCTTTCTGCATTTGCAGCTAAATCTATAGGGAGTTTTTCGTCGGTATTTCGGTAGCGATATTGAGTGCCAAAACGTTGAGAGCCGACCGATTCAGATAGATGTCCGATGGAAGCAAATCCATGGTTCTGAATCAACACAATTATGAATTTAATCCCTTCTGAAACAGCCGAAACAATTTCGGTATGCATCATCAGATAGGAACCGTCACCAACCATGACGATGGGCAATACTCCTGCGCGAGCTGCGCCAACTCCGGCAGCAATTTCATAACCCATGCATGAGAATGCGTATTCAACGTGATAACCCAGGGGTGAACGAACGCGCCATAATTTGTGAAGATCGCCGGGGAGTGAACCTGCAGCACAAATCAAAGTGTCGGAAGGGTCTGATGCTGATTGAACTGCATGAATAATTTCAGTCTGACTTGGAAGCGCACGCTTTTGGTCGACAAAGGCTTCATCAACAAGAGAATCCCAATATTTCTTCTCCGCGCCCGCCCTTGAGTCGTACTCTTGTGAAATTTGATAACCACTAAGTTCTTCGGTGAGCTCTTTGATTGCTTCACGCGCATCTGCGACAACAGGTAGTGCACTTCCGTGTTTGAACGCATCAAATGAAGTGATATTTATATTGATGAAGCGAACATCGGGATTTTGGAAAGCAGTGCGACTGGCAGTTGTGAAATCGCTATAACGAGTTCCGATACCGATAATTACATCAGCTTCGGCAGCAAGACGGTTGGCTCCTGTTGTGCCAGTCGCGCCGACAGCTCCCTGGTTTTGCTCGTGATCCCAATTGAGGGAACCAACTCCAGCTTGAGACATTCCCACTGGAATTTTTGTTTGCTCGACAAACTTGCGAAATTCATCATGTGCATCGGAATAAATTACTCCGCCGCCAGCGACGATAAACGGCTTCTTAGAGGATTTGATTATGCGAGCCACTTCCTTCATCATTCCGGCATCAGGACGGGGGCGACGTATATGCCATTCGCGATCAGCTAGAAATTCTTCGGGAACTTCGATTATTTCTGCTTGAACATCTTCTGGCAGACAAATTGTGACAGCACCAGTCTCAGCCGGATCTGTGAGTACTCGCATCGCGCCTAGTAGGGCCGAGAAGACTTGTTCCGGGCGTTGTACTCGATCAAAAAAACGTGAGAGTGGCTTGAATGCATCGTTCACGGTCAATGAGGCATCATGAGGTTGCTCTAGTTGTTGAAGAACAGGATCTGATGCGCGGTTGGCAAATGTGTCGGAAGGCAATAACAAGACTGGAAGTCTGTTTGTTGTTGCGACAGCTGCGCCAGTCAACATATTTGTGGCTCCGGGACCAACAGAAGCTGTACAGGCAAATGTGGCGCGGCGGCGCTTGATTCGCGCGAATGCTGAAGATTCATGAACCATCGCTTGCTCATTACGAGCTTGGTAATAAGGCATCAGTTCTGGGTTATCGACAGAGAATTGTTTAAGCGCCTGACCGATACCGGCAACATTTCCATGTCCGAAAATTCCAAAGAAACCGGGGATTGTGCGCTCGCGATAATCGCCATCAACTGTGTACTGATGTGCCAAGAATTCAACGATTGCTTGGCTTACTGTCATTCTTCTAGTCGCCATAGTTTTCACATCCTACTTTCCATAAGGCAATCGCGGATCGGGCTCTTGCGATGCCCAAGATTCTCGTATCCAAACCTGACTCGGTTCATCTGTGACGTTCCATTGACGTTCTGGATCTGGCCCGGCCATAACATTGAAGAAGTAAAGATCAGATCCTGGGCCCGCAGCTACCGGACCGTGCCAGCCGTAAGGAACAAGCACAAGGTCGCCATGGTGAATTTCCTCGGTTACCCCGTAAAAGCGCTCATCAGAGGAGCGCCCATTAAAGATTCCAAAGGGGATTGCAGAACTCGGGGCGATTGCGCCACGGGTTATAGCCGATTCAAAGTAATAAATTTCTTCAAGGCGGGACTCTTTCCCGGGCACATAAACATCATGCTTGTGTGAAGGCGAGCCCGACCAGTTTCCTGCTGGAACTATCGCTTCAACAGTAATCATTCGATCGGCATCTAGCACTTCTGGCATTCCGAAATTGTGGATTTGGCGTGACTCACGTCCTGCGCCACGGATATTTACCGGAACAGATTCCTTGGGAATGAATTGAACTGGCTTTGCATTTTGCGCAGGACATTCACCCACTGCAAATCGCGCAGAGCCGGTGATTTTCACTTCAGTATTTAGCGGAAGATATAGGAGATCTGTAGGACCGTCGAATACAGAGGTGCGACCGCACAAAGCTTGAGAAAGAAACTCTGAACTATCAGAAAGTTTGTATTCAACCTCCAAAGATTCACCTGCAAGCACAAAAATAATGCGCTCATTATTATCTGCGCCAATTGTTAGTTGCGTACCTGAGGTTATCGTTGCGACGCGAATTCCAGTGTGAGCCCAATCGCTCACAGGTGGGTTATTGGCGTCTAGATGGATCTCCCATTGCCCGGACGCCAACTCTCCACTTCGGTAGTACCACTTGTTGGAATCGGCCATGTTGATCAGTTACTTAGTTTTGTGGGAAACCTAGGTTGATGCCTCCGTGGCTAGGATCAAGCCAACGTGAAGTAATCGCCTTTCCGCGAGTGAAGAAATGAACGCCTTCAACTCCGTGGGCTTTTGTATCGCCAAATAAGGAGTTCTTCCATCCACCAAATGAGTAGTAAGCAACAGGTACAGGAATCGGAACATTTATACCGATCATTCCCACTTCCACTTGATTCTGGAATTTACGAGCAGCTCCGCCATCGTTTGTGAAGATTGCTGTTCCATTTCCAAATGCACCGCTATTGATGAGATTTACGCCTTCATCAAATGACTTTACGCGCACAATCGAAAGAACAGGTCCAAAGATTTCTTCGGTATAAACCTTTGAAGAGGTTGGCACTTGGTCGATAAGCGTTGGCCCAAGCCAGAATCCGCCAGGCTCTCCATCCACCTTTGGGTTACGACCGTCAACGACAACCTTTGCCCCATCTTTTTCTGCAATTTCAATGTAAGAAGCAACTTTGTCGCGGTGTTCCTTAGTCACGAGAGGACCCATATCGCAACCACGGCGACCATCACCGGTGCGCAAAGTGTGCATACGTTCAACAATCTTTGGAATGAGCGCATCAGCGATTGGCTCAACCGCTACCACTACGGAGATTGCCATGCAGCGCTCGCCAGCACTTCCGAATCCAGCATTGATTGCAGAATCTGCAACAAGTTCTAGATCCGCATCAGGCAATACCAACATATGGTTCTTTGCTCCGCCTAGCGCCTGAACGCGCTTACCTTTCTTTGCGCAGTTTTCATATATATATTGCGCAATCGGGGTGGAACCAACGAAGGAAATGGACTCGACGTCAGGACTGTTGATAAGTCCATCAACTGATTCCTTATCACCATTCAAAACATTGAAGACACCATCAGGAAGACCGGCTTCCTTCCAGAGTTTTGCAATCCACATTTGAGCTGATGGATCTTTTTCAGAAGGCTTAATGACCACGGTATTTCCGGCAGCTATTGCGATTGGGAAGAACCACATTGGAACCATCGCAGGGAAATTGAATGGGCTAATAATTCCGACCACACCTAATGGCTGACGAGTGGAATAAACATCAACACCTGTGGATGCATTTTCAGAGTAAAAGCCTTTGAGAAGATGTGGAATACCTGTAGCAAATTCAACAACTTCTTGGCCGCGAGTGATTTCACCAAGTGCATCAGAAAGCACTTTGCCGTGTTCGCTGGTGATGATTTCTGCAAGTTCACCTTTGCGAGCGTTGAGCAACTCTCTGAAATTGAAGATGATTTGCTGACGCTTTGCGAGTGAGGCATCTCGCCATTCAGGAAATGCATCCTTCGCTGCCTTTACTGCAAGATCAATTTCAATTTGATTTGCGAGGGCAACGCGTTTTGTTTCAACACCGAGCGCAGGATCGTAGACGGGTGCTGTTCTGCCTGAAGTACTTACGTGCTCCTTGCCATTAATCCAATGATTTACGACTGTGCTCATTTGTGTCTCCCTTAACGAATATGAAGCGATAATAGAGGTTTTTGCCCACAAATTAAATTCTTTCCCTTACATCCGCTTTCATTACGAGTGCCTCTATACTCTTGACAAATATTCACTGCCACTGAAGGAGAAGCGCATGCAGGAAGAATTTGTTGGCACTTCAAGTGAGCCAATAATCCAATCAGTCTTCCGCAATCTTCGCTCATACTTCAAAGATCTAAGTTGGTCTGCAGCTTCGACTGGAATATTGGTCGTGCTGGTTTCAAGTACCGGCCCTGCGGCTCTTATGTTGCAAGCAGCAAAAGCAGGACATTTTTCAACTAATCAGACGATTTCATGGCTTTCAATCTGTTGGATTGGATCGGGAGTAGTTGGCTTGCTCTTAACGCTGCGATATCGGATGCCGATCTTTGGCGCATGGTCTTCGCCTTCAGTTGCCTTGCTTGTTACGGGACTTTCGGTCCACTCAATTAATGAAGCGGTTGCTGCCTATTACCTTTCCGCTCTTGCGATTCTTCTCATTGGCGTAACTGGAATCTTTGAAAAGATTTTGTCCCTTGTTCCTCGTGCTGTAATCATGGCAATGCTCGGGGGAGTGCTCTTCACATTTGGAGTTCAAATATTTGTGCAACTTCCTTCCGAGCCAGTAATTGTCTTGGCGATGCTTGCGACATTCTTTTTCGGACGGAGAAGAAATTGGCGAGCTCCGGTAGTTCTGAGCACCGTCGTTGGCCTCATCGTTACGATTGTTTTGGGCAAAGCTGCTTCACCGCACATGGTCTTTGGCTTGACGAAATTTGTATGGATTACTCCCAAATTTTCTATCGGAGGCATCTTTACCTTAGCTATCCCACTTGTCTTGCTTACGCTTACAACTCAATTTGCACCTGGATCGGCTGTTCTAATCAGCAACGGATATAAGGCTCCAATTAACTCCATGTTAAAGTTAAGTGGCGTTCTAAGTTTCTTAACTGCAGGATTTCTCAATAGCGGCTTGAATTGCGCAGCCATCAGTGCAGCTATGGGCGTTAGTCCTCAAGCCGAGCCCGATAAGAACCGTCGGTATACAGCTGCCATCACTTCAGGTTTTGCATACATAATTGTTGGAATACTTGGAAGCACCATGATGGCGCTCTTTAATCTAGTTCCAAGTGCATTCCTAGCAACATTAACGGGTCTGGCTTTGCTGCCGTCGATTGCAAGTAGCACTCATGAGGCGTTGGTTGATTCAGATTATCGGGAAGCAGCGATGGTCACATTCTTGGTGACAGTCTCTAATATTCATGTTCTTAAACTCGGAGCCCCATTTTGGGGATTAATTGCAGGAGTTCTAATTCATCAAATTACTTCGAAAAAGAAGGCAAAAAAATAGCCCCGTGATTTCTCACAGGGCTATTGGAAGTCGGAAATTACTTAGCAGCGATTGCTGAAATTTCGAACTCAAGCTTGATGTTCTCTGAAACCAAGATTCCACCGGTCTCAAGAGCTGCGTTCCATGTTAGACCGAAATCTTTGCGATTGATTTCAGATGAACCTTCGAAACCAAAACGAGCATTACCAAATGGATCAGTTGCTGTTCCTGTGAATTCGAATTCGATTGTGATTGCCTTTGTTACATCTTTGATTGTGAGGTTACCTTCGACAGAAAGCTTGTCTGAACCTGAATCCTTGACAGATGTTGAAGCAAATGTGATTTTTGGAAAGTTAGCTACATCAAAGAAGTCAGGGGACTGAAGGTGTCCATCACGGTCTGCGCTACGTGTGTCAACAGAAGCAACGTTAATTTCGATATTGATTGAAGCAGCACCATCAGCAACTACTGCTGAACCTGTGTAATCGTTGAATGATCCGCGAACCTTTGTAACCATTGCGTGACGTGCGCTGAAACCTACGCGGCTGTGTGAAGAATCAATATTGAATGTACCTGCTGGCAAAGTTGAAAGAACTGACATTTATGTATTTTCCTTTTGTTGAGTCGAATAATGTGATCACTTGAAGTGATCGAGTGAATCCTAGACTAGATTAGTTGAAAGTTCAACTAAATGAATACTAGGTGAACAACTACTAACTGCGAGCGATTCGCATCTAGGAAAATCTTGCATTTCTCTGAAAGAATTCAGAAAGTTGTGGCATCATGCATTTCATGAGAATGAACTTGTCCAAGAAATTGATTGTGCCACTAGTTGTATTGGCTATCTCCTCACCGACTCTTGCTAGTGCTGCATCAATACGTATTTTGAATGAGAACTCTGCAAATAAGACGTACTCAATGAAAGTGGGAGCAACTTTTCACTTGGTCTTGCGCTCCACATATTGGAGCTTGGGCTCAATCGCGGCCTCTGCGCCCATTAAGTCATTGGGGGATCCCAAGCCAGTGACGCCGACGGCCGGGCCAGCCAACCCACCCGGAATGGGGACTGGAACCTTGGACTGGACTCTCAAAGCAGTTCGTCCAGGTACCTACGCCCTCACGGCATCACGCACATCCTGCGGCGAGGCCCTGCGTTGTACAGGCAATCAGGGAAGCTATCTGGTGCGGATAAGGGTCTTGAAATAAGGGTCCTGAGAACCGAATCCGGCTATTATTCCGGGATTCAGTAGCAAACTGACTTCAAGTAGTTCCCAAGTCGCTGTAAGGCGATTCTCAGAGTAATTGCAGATTGCGAGGTTTGAATCGCCCCATGAGTCGCAAAGCCAAGTACTACGCCGATTGGGCGAGCTTAATCCTCGGCCTTGGCCTCGGTCTGACTGTCGCTATTTATGTGGAATCGACAACCAGCTCTGATTGGAAATGGCCATATCCGCTCATTATTTCAGTCTCAAGAATTTGCGCGATGGTCGGAACATATTTTGCACTTGTTGGCTTAGTGATGGTTTCTAGAATTTCTTGGATTGAAAAGTCAGTTGGTCATGACAGATTAGTTTTCTGGCACCGCAAATTAGGTCCATACGCTCTTTACCTCATAACTTTTCACGTTCTCTTAGTTGCCCTTGGCTACGCTGGCAATGAAGGGCTACGTGTGGGTGGCGAGCTCTGGCGCATGACAAGTACTTACCAATGGATGTTGCCAGCAGCAGTTGGATTCTTATTTTTCGCAGCAGCTGGAGTTACTTCTTACAAGCGAGTGCGCTCGCATATGTCGTATGAGACGTGGTGGACCATTCACTTATATACATATCTCGCCATCGCCCTTAGCTATATGCACCAAATTCTGACAGGCCCAATGTTCCTTGGACACCCACTTAATAAAATTTACTGGGAAGGGCTCTACATCGTTACTGCCTTCACCATTATTTATTGGCGCGTTGTTATTCCTGTTTACAGATCCTTTAGGCATGACTTACGAGTCTACGAAATTGTGGATGAGGGATCAGATGTTGTTTCTATTGTTATGCGCGGCCATGATCTTGATCGCCTTAAGGCGCAGGGCGGGCAATTCTTTAGTTGGCGCTTCCTAACTCACGGACAATGGTGGATTGCGCATCCTTATTCACTTTCTGCGGCTCCAACATCTGAAGAGATGCGCGTGACGGTAAAGGCACTGGGTGATGCATCAGGTGCAGTTCGCCATATCAAACCTGGCACGAAGGTTTTCTTCGAAGGTCCATTTGGAATATTTACAGCTTCCAAAGCAACTAAGGGACTTGGTCACGCTGTTCTCGTGGGCGGGGGAGTTGGAATTACACCTCTTCGAGCATTGATGGAAGAGTTTGATCCAGCAGTTGAAGTCGACGTAATTTTCAGGGCGGGATCAGAAGCTGACCTAGTATTTAAGCTAGAACTCGATGAATTAGCCGCAGCACGTGGGGCTCGAGTCCACTATTTAATGGGCTCACGAAAGCTGCACCCAATGAATGCCAGCCACATCATGAAATATGTCCCGTCATTCCGATACAGCGATGTTTATGTCTGTGGACCTACTCCACTCGTGGAAGCTGTCCGAGAAGCTGCGCTCGCTTGCGGAATCCCGAAGGAACGTTTTCATGCGGAAGCTTTTGAATTTCATGCGGAATAATATGAACATAACTTGGAGTGAGAGAATCGAAAGGAAGGCAATGACATGGGCGCAGTAAAGATAGTTGCAGTCGTTGCTGGAACAGTAGGCGGCGTGGGCGCGATTTTGGCCTATGCGCCACCTCATCAAGGCGGGGGTGGAATTACAGTTCCGCCAACTAGCTCTCCAACTCAGTCTGCTCCAGCGGCACAATCGCCAACGCCAAGTTCTACGCCTTCAGAGAGTGCAACTCCAACTCCGGTGACACCTACGAAGGTGGCTCCAACAAAGATTGCCAAGCCGGTACCAAGAAAGACTATTCCCGTTCCCAAGGCTCCAATAAATGGAACATTTACGGGCAATTCGATTTCAACACAGTACGGCCCAGTTCAAGTGCAGATCGATATCGTTGCGGGCAAGATTATTGCTGCTCGTGCTTTGCAGCTTCCAAGTGCAACTGCAAAAGATGCAGAATTGAACAAGCTTGCTGTCCCTTACTTAATTCAAGAGACTGTAAAGGCATCCTCAGCAGATATTCAAGGCGTTGGGGGAGCGACGTATACATCTCAAGGATGGTACGACTCATTGGTTAGCGCACTCGCTCGAGCTGGTTTATAAGATTACAAGACTAGAACAGGTCTGTAAGAACTAACGCTTCGCTGCTAAACGCCACTTCTCGATGATGTTGAGTTGGGCGGTCACCTTTGAATAGCGAGCCAATTCTGCCTTCTTGAACTCAGATTTGAGTTTCAATACGCACGCTTTACTTGTCTTCACATTCTTGTAGCAATTCCCAATGGACTTCTGCGCTTTTAATTCATAGTTGTACCAAGAATATGCGGCAAGGTCGAACGAGCGAAGAGTGTCGCGTGCTGGATAGACACCATTAGCCTTTACGCCTAGATACGTCCAATTCTTTGTGATATCTGTATCCAAAACTTTAAGCGCGGACTTAATTGCAAAGAGTTGCGTGTTCATCTGTGAAGCTGCCTGTTGAATCGTCGCGGACGAAGCAGACTTGGTGATGAGTCCATTTATCGTGCTGTAATCGTGCACGGTGACAACAACTTGATCTAAATCAACAATTAAATCTGTTGCACTGGCCGTTGTCGCCAGCAGTCCAAGCGGCAGAACCGCAAGAACTGCTGTCAACAAATACGACTTATATCGACTTGATTTAGCCACTAGTGCCAAACTGCAATCAAGGTCATATCCGCGGTGATTAGCGCTGAAGGTGTTGGAACTGCTCCAGATACGTCACCAATAGCCCATGTATACGATGTGTACGGAGGGTTAGTTAATGAAGCTAAAAGAACGCTTGCAATTGTGGTTCCTGTTGGAACAACTATTGATACAAGCGTTGCATTGTTAGTTGAATTTGATCCACCGTTTGGATCAACATTCACAATAAAGCTTGTGGATGTTGTAGCCAGAACTGTGAAGCTTCGTTCAACTTGCGCTGCTGGGAGATATGTTGCATTTCCAGCTTGATTTGCGTCAATTACGCAGATACCAGCTGCATTTGCAGTAACAACAGTGTTGCCAAGCACGACTGAGAGAGAACAGACAGATCGGTTAGCAGCAGGGATTGTGTAAGTAATTGCAAGTCCGCTATCTGATGAACCCTGCAAGATTTGCGCAGGCGCACCAAGCTTCATTGAAAATGGAGCAAGGAAGCCGATGGTTTGAACGACGCCCTGATAAACGGTGAGCGCGAATTGAGCCGTTGACTTACCCGAAAGGTTTGTAGCAGTAATTGTGTACGTTGTTAAACCTTGCGCATTTGTAGGCGCGCCACTCAAGATACCGGTGAGGGGATCGAATGTGGTACCTGCTGGAGCACTTGGGCTTATCGAATAGCTAGCAACTGAACCACCCGTGTTGTTGACTACATAAGTTGGTAGTGGTTCTTGTTGGTTCACTGTGATGCTTGAAATGGAGAGCGCGATTGATGGGGCATAAACGTAAGTCGTTCCACCACCGCCACCTCCGCCGCCACCCATTACTGGGAGCATTGGGGCTGCTGCTGCAAGGACGTTGATTGGCTTTGATGCCGCAACACCTGGGTTGTATCCATCTTGAGTAGATGTCACAGTTACGTTTGTAATTGTGCCACCTTGAAGATTCACAACAGTGATCTGACCCGTGCTTGAAATAGATACTTTTCCACCAGCTGAATCTTTAGCGGTCCACTTGAAAGCAGAGTCAAAGTTTGCAATCTGGATTGTGTAACCATCATTTGTTGGATTTGCAAGGCCGAAAGTCGGAACCAAGGCATCCTTCAAAGTAGAGCTTGATGGGCTTGGAGTTGGCGTCACGATCACGGTAGGACCCGGTGAAGGCAACGGAACTGGGATCAAAGTAGGTGCTGGGGTTGGCTCCACGAACGGCGCAGCAACTTTAGGCGTTGTAAGTAAACGAAGTAGGGAAGCGGAGAGTGAACGCTCCTTCATTCCTTTTGCGTTGAGATAGATAGTTGCAGTCTTTGGAACTACAGCCTTGTAGGAGAAAGTGATTGTTCCTTTTTTGTCAGCAACAAACTTTCCGATGGTTGTGCGTGATGATTTCGCTTTTCCTTTGAGCTGGAAAGAAACGGTAACCGTCAACTTCGCATACTTAGTCCCGAGGGGGAGTGTGTATGAGGTCTTGACTGCAGCGACCACTGGAACTTTCTTTGCAGGTGTAGCGACCTTTGGCGTTGCCACCTTTGGTGCTGCTGGCACTTTTGGCATAACCATATTTGCTGGCATCTGTGTATTTGGCACGGATGAAGCGTTTGCGGCTTGCCCAAGGAAACCACTCGTTGAAATAAGTGCACCAGCAAGAACTACAAGAGTTAGCTTCTTGCCACGTGTTATTTGATTCATCTTATTCATTGTTTTGGTTCCCTTATCTCTGCACGAAGACGATGTTAGAAGGATCAGAGGCAACAGTCGTACTTGGGAAGGTTCCCAAGTTTTGAGTACCGATGGCATCAACTGCGATGACTTGGTACTGGTAACTCTTTCCAGCCGCGAAGGTTGTTGTGTCGGAGACAGGTACTGAATCCGTCAACGTTCCAGGATCTCCACCAGTGGATAGACCCTGGTCAATCACTAACTGATGGATGTTGTCCCATGTCGAGGCTGGGCGCGTTGCGGCTGCAACGGTAATCCAGGATTCTGAAGCAGAACCTCGGCGTTGAAGAATGAAGCCAGTTTCATTGATTGAGTTATCAGTGAATGTG
>CAIUFY010000004.1 GCA_903898555.1 uncultured Actinomycetes bacterium | reverse complement strand
CGAGGATTTTCGTTACGTTCATAGTAGCGGGGACAGGATTTGAACCTATGACCTCTGGGTTATGAGCCCAGCGAGCTACCGAGCTGCTCCACCCCGCGTCGGTAGTGGAATCTTAGTTTGATTCCACTACATAACGCAAAACGAGCTAATTTCGCCAATTATGCCAATTTCGCAACTGAGATTATTTTCCAGCCGCCTGAGCTTTGATTGCGTCGCTGATTGCTGCCTTGAGGCGATCTTGTGCTTTTCCATATGCAGCAAAATCTCCGTTTTTCAGAGCAGTCTGCGAATCTTTCATAGCCGATTGCGCGGCTGCAAGTGCAGATTTCACTGAACTCGACAGCACAGTTGTGGTCGACGACGATGTTCCACCTGAACTTGTTGAACCTGTGTTGTTTAGCGTCGTACCTGAATTTCCACCAAAGACTTGATCAAGTGCGGACTTCAGATTGTTATCAAAACCAATTTGATCTCCGAAAGAAACCAAGACCTTTTGCAAGAGAGGGTAAGCCGCGGAGTTCGCGGTTGCTTTGACATAAACAGGTTGAACATAAAGCAAACCATTTCCAACAGGAAGTGTTAGCAAGTTACCAAGAACAACATCAGAACCACCTTGACGCAACAAGGAAAGTGCTTGTGCAACATCTGGTTTTGCTTCAAAGTTTGAAGCAACTTGTGATGGACCTGGAATATTTGTTGATCTAGGTAATTGAAGAACAGTCATCTTGCCGTAATTGGGACCAGCATCAGAATTTACGACAGCCAAAGCTGTGAGGTTTTGACGGCCACCACGTGGGACAAATGCTGTTGAAAGTGAGAAGTCCTGAGTCTTTCCACCCGGCAATTTCATCGTCTGATAAAGAGGAGGTTGCGCTCCAGCGTTTGCACCCAGTGATGAAGGATCACTTGGAATGCGCCAGAAATCTTGTCCGCCATAAAACGCACCTGCAGTTGTTACATGGTAAGTACCCAAGACATCACGCTGAACTTCAAAGATATCTGCTGGGTATCGGATGTGCTGCAATAGGGCTTTTGAAATCTCGCTCTTTGGCTTCACAGTTCCAGGAAACGCCTTTGACCATGTTTTTAAGACTGGATCGGATGTGTCCCATTGATAGAGAGTGACCGTTCCGTCATATGCATCAACCGTTGCTTTTACGCTGTTTCGGATGTAGTTCACGTTCTTATCTGCAAGAGGTGCTACAGAATTTGTCGCAGCAGTTACAGAGTTGCTTGTGGCAGTCGCAAGATTCGTAAATTTGGAATATGGGTAGCCAGCACTTGTTGTGTAGCCATCGATTATCCAAAGTACTTTTCCGTTAACGATTGCTGGGTATGGATTTCCATCCAGAGTCAACCAAGGAGCAACCTTCTGAACACGAACGCTTGGATCGCGATTAAAGAGGATCTTCGAATCTGAGTTAATCAAGTTAGAGAGGACAATTCGCTGCTCTTTATATTTAACAGCAAAGAGAATTCGCGTGAGCATTGATCCCATCGGGACGCCGCCAGTACCTGTGTATGTGTAGTTCTTTTGACCATTGGAAGAGGTGTCATCTGGATAATCAAGCTCTGTAGGAGCAGAATTCTTCGCACCACCAATAATTGAATAATCAGGAACGTTCTCGCCGAAGTAGATACGTGGTTCAAATTTACCTAGACCATTTGTAGGTGGAATGTTTCCAACGCTGAAGCTCGGCTTTCCATCGGCATCTACAGTATTTGCATATGCGCCAACGAATCCAAATCCATGGGTGTAAACCAAGTGATCGTTAATCCAATTTCGAACCGGGTTGCCCGCAATATTCAATTCACGAACAGCCACGATTGTGTCGCGGCTCTTGCCGTTAACGGTGTAACGATCTACATCTAGTGAATCTGGGAATGTGTAGTAAGGCTTTATTTGCTGCAATTGACGGAATGTTGCCGAAACAACATTTGGGTCGATTAGGCGAATATTAGAAATTGTAGAAGCGTCATTTGCAAGCTGACCGGCAGCCGTTGAACTAACTGCCTGGTAATCCTGAACGGTCACGTTACTTAATCCGTAAGCTGCTCGAGTAGCATCAATATTGCGCTGAATATAAGGCGCTTCCTTAGACGATTCACTTGGCTTTACGGTGAATTGCTGGATAAATGATGGGTAAACGCCAGCAATCAAAAGGGATGAGATGCCTAGTAATGCAGTTCCTGCAGCAGGCAGGACCCAGGAGCGACGAACAATATTTGCAAAGAATAGAAGCGCGCAGATGACGGCTATTCCCGCAAGAATTGCTTTTGCTGGAAGAGTTGCGTTGACATCTGTATATGCAAGACCGGTGATGAGTTTTCCTTGCTTAAGTGCAAGGTTGTATCGATCTAGCCAATATGCGACTGCCTTCAGCAAGACAAGAGCGCCTAGCAAAACTGAAAGCTGAACACGAGCTGCAACTGTTGTGCGGTCCTCGCGCACTTGAGGGCGAATGCCGCCGTATAAATAGTGCACGCCAGCTGAAATTAAAAGTGTAAGAACAACTATCGAAATAGCCCATGAGAGAAGCGACTGGTACATCGGAAGTTTGAACGCATAAAAAGAAATATCTTTTCCAAATTGCGCATCTTTCACGCCAAATGGTGTGGCGTTCTTAAACTGTAGCCAGGTCTCCCAGAGACGGCTTCCTGAACTTCCTGCAAAATAGAAAAGGCCGAAGGCAATTGCCGCAATCACAGTCTTGCGGATGGGTTCAATCTGTCCACGATATCGCTCGAGGTTATCGATTTCGACGGGCGCATAAACTGGGCGAGTTCTATATGCAAAGATGACAAAAGCGGTAATAAAGAGTGAGCTAATTAAGCCAAAGATAATGAAGAGTTCAATTTTTGTGGTGAGAGTTGTCCGCCAGACCTCTGTAAATGAAACCGATCTAAACCAGAGCAAATCAGCATAAAAAGAGCTGAGCGATAAGAAGATTACAACGATGACAGCAAAGGCAATCGCGGTTAATCCGGCTGGACCTAGTTTGCGTCGCTGACGAGGTGTGCCTTGATTTTGCGAAAAGGGATTGCCTGGAAATTGAAATGAACTCATGGCACAACACTAATAGAAGTTACTACCGCCCAGAACTAGCGTGGGTCGATATCTCCCCCAAACTATTTGCGCTCACCGTCGCGAAAACTTGCCTGAAAGGCGCTGAACTTGCCGACCGAACGGTGGGTTTCATTCTCAAAACCCGATTTAAACTTGGAGACCCAAACCACGTAGGCAATTGCGCCGAGCACAGCAAGAATGGGAACAATCCACCACGCAAGTGCGGCAATGGCTGATGAACTGGCATGTATGCCGCTCTTGAGAGCCAAAGAGTGAAATCTTGCAACTGTGAACATAGCCTGAGTCTAGCCCGAGTCACGCCCGTTCGCGGGCTACGGGAATGATTTGCTCTACTTCAGTTGTTACCATCGGAGAAGAGTGAACCTGAAAGAGCTGAGAGACCCGAAAGAGTGGAAGGGCAGGAATGAGTAATTTTGGATTTGGTCCTGGAGACTTTCTAAACGCTGCGCGCGGCAAGAGTGGTCAAGAATTAATAACACTCGACGCCTTGCGTGAAAGTGCACGTACTTTTATTTCTCCTCACGAAATTATTCCTGTGGGTTCTACAGATCTCTCGCAAATGAATGAAGCTTTAGAAATTGCTGAACTTTGGTTAAATGATGTCACTCTCTTTCCATCAACTAATTCATCAAACGATGTTGCATGGTCACGAAGAGAATGGCTTGATAACTCTCTTGCTGGTTGGCAAAAAATGGTTGAGCCACTTGCCGAAGGAATGGCAACAGCCCTTTCAACCGTTCTAACAGAGATGACACAACAACTTGGTGGGTCTGACCCCGATGGAATGGATGAAGAAACCTCAAATGAGGTCCGTGATGCGATCGCTGAAAATCTAGGTCTGCCTCAAGGCTTCCCGATTGGTGGCTTTAGTGTTGAGGCCATTAACCCAATCATGCGTACCTTTATGGGCTCACTTGTCGCAACCCAGTTAGGCCTATCTGTCGGCGGATTAGCTTTGAAGATCACAGGTTCGCATGACGTTTCACTTCCACTTTTTACAAAACCTGGAACGCATCTCATTCCGCAAAATGTGAAAGAGTGGGCGAAAGATCTGGATATCGACGAGCGTGAAATCACTTATTTCTTAGCGCTACGGGAAGCTGCAGCAGCCAGGTTATTTGCACATACCCCGTGGCTTCCACAATATATTCAAGATTGCATGACCCAATATGGCAAAGGAATTCGAATAGATGTTGAGAGCATTCAACGCCAAGCCGAAGAAGCGATGGCATCGGGAGAGCTAGATATTAATAATCCCGCATCAATAAATATTGCTATAAATCAAGGCATGTTTATGCCAGAAACCACAGCACAACAAGCTGCTGCTCTCGAAAAATTGGAGATGGCACTTGCGCTAATAGAAGGCTGGGTTGATCACGTAGTAACTATGGCAGCCAAAGATCGCCTGCCTTCATTTATTTCTTTACAAGAAATGCAGCGTCGCAATAGAGCGACAAACTCTCCATCACAACAACTTTTTGCAACGCTTCTAGGTCTTGAAGTTTCTCCTCGCAAGACTCGTGAGTGCGCAATTTTCTGGGGTGAACTTGTGGCACTTGCAACAACGGGAGATGAAAGTGAATCAGATAGCGCAGCTGAATTTTCGGCCGACCGCTTGTCCGAAGGCGTAGCAATGAGAGACCACCGTTGGGAGGATTCAGCCCTTCTTCCAACTCTGAAGGATCTTGCAAATCCCGAGGGCTTCATTCGCAGCACTACGGTGCCAGATGACCTTTCGGGTCTGCTCTAAATTTTCACGTCCTAAAAAGAAAAAGCGAAGTCCCCGGGCGCACGATTCTTTATTTGCCTTCCCCTTGCAAATAATGAACGGTTATCCGAGGACTTCGTGTGCTCAACTTACGAGAAGTGCGAATGAGAATCAAATGCACAACCACTTTCGACGCGAGATTCTTCTCATTATTTAGCAGCTTGCAAGGCGCGCCAGCTGCCTCACCGTGAATATGCTTGATTTAGCCAGTCATCAGATTTACCTTTATGACTTACAAGTCGCATGCGAGATTAGCCGCCTGTTGATAAACATGTGGAGAAGACGGGGATAACTCACAGTGTCGGTGGATAACCCAATGAATGAGAACCGCGCTCTCGTACACAACGACGCTGATAAATATATTCAAGAGTTAATCTTCGGAGATATCTTCGAGGGCGTGGGAGAAAAAGCAATTCGAAATCAGCGAAGTTCAAAGACTCCGCCAGCTAATCCAACTCGTGCATCTCGTG
>CAIUFY010000003.1 GCA_903898555.1 uncultured Actinomycetes bacterium | reverse complement strand
CCACCTTGCAGGAATCACTACTGCCGTTGCCACCTGCGGCACAGCATTTGGTGATGACCACATCCGCGTTATTCGCAGACTCTTGATGGACGATGATGCTTTTCGTGGCGAGGTTATCTTTACATTCGATGGGGATGCTGCGGGACAAAAGGCAGCACTTCGCGCTTTTGATGACGACCAAAAGTTTGTTGCACAGACATTTGTCGCCGTTGCAAACAATGGCATGGATCCAAACGAACTTCGTCAAAGCGGGGGAGATGAAGCAGTTCGTGACCTAATCGCGCGACGCGTTCCTCTTTTTGAATTTGCCATTAAATCTGTCATTAAGAATTACGACACCACAACTCCTGAAGGTCGTGTAACAGCGTTGAACCAAGTTGCGCCACTAATTGGGAAGATTAAAGACTCTTCACTCCGCCCAGAATATATTCGCTCACTTGCTGGATGGTTGGGCATGGATACGGACACCGTTTCGCAAGCAGTAAAGCGAGTCGCAGGCAAGAGCAATACTCCACTTCCAAATATTCCTGCGGGCCAAGTGAATCTCAAAGATCCATTACTGATGCTCGAACGTGAAGTTCTTAAAGCAAAACTACAAGTTCCTGAAATGATTTCTGATTGGAGTGTCCTAGAGCCACTCGCATTCACTTATCCGCCATATGCAGCGCTTCGAAGTGCAATTGATCATGGCGATGGAAACACTGCGAATTTACTTGAAGCTGCTCCAGATGATTACAAGCATCTCATCACCGAACTCATGGTGGAACCAATTCGCACTGATGGCGAAGTGAGTGATCGGTATGTAGTCAGCATTTTTGCCAGACTTCGCGAGGTCGCAATTAGCCGCCAAATTGCCGAAATTAAGTCCACTTTGCAGCGCCTCAATCCCGTTGAAAATGAGGCCGAATACACCAAAATGTTCACTGAATTAGTGGCTTTAGAGGCCACAAAGCGGGTCCAGAGGGAATTGGCGATAGGCGAATCCGTTTAGTAGAGTACGCGCACGGCAAGCAATCCCCGATAGCTCAATTGGCAGAGCACCCGACTGTTAATCGGGATGTTATTGGTTCGAGTCCAATTCGGGGAGCTCAATAAATAGAGCCCCCTTCAGAGGGGTCACTTTCACCCCCTGATTACGAAATAAGCGTATTGGCGAAGATTTGCCATGCCAGCAAAGACTTGGCAATCAGTGAAAGGGTGATGTAGGTCCGTTCACCGCGCAGATAATCACTCCATTTGCCAACCTTTTTATATTGCAACCATTGCACGATTGCAAAGGAATTAAAGAGTGCAAATATTGAAAAGACTATGCCGTAAACAAAGCCCGGTGCGGAATGTCCGCTGTGGCCGCCGATGCCAAAGAGATAGAAAAACAGTGCAATCCACGGAACAGCGCCAGCAATGCAGCCAAAAATGTAGGGAATCCAGCCACCATTTCCTGGATTCTCATATTTCTCTTGAAGCCAACCAAAAAGAATCATCGAGGCATTTACGCCAAAAAGGGCAAGAAGTGCAGCGAGTTCAGTTACGCCAAGAATTTGTGCAATTAACACGATCATGACGGACGAACTAATCGCGTATTCAACCCAGCGGAAGTAGTTTCGTTGAGCAAGAAGACCGGCGCTATAACGCGGGAAGAACTTCGGACTTGCCACGATGAAGTGGGCAAGGGCAGATAAGCCCAAGAAAATTGCAACGGTTAGCCCAACTGGTGTCTTGAAGAGAACAACTGGAGCATCGAAGGTTGTTCCAGGAGGGCCTGACATATACGTGGCCGTGATTGGAAGTGTGAAGTTGTTGCTCAAGGCTAGGACGACAATCATCTGGCCTAGATGTAGAAGACCAGCTACTAGATTTGCCTTGCGAAGATTTTGGGCTGTGATTGGCTTTCTCATAGCCAAAGGTTACTCAAATGGAAGAAATTCAATTAAAACGAAATGCTAACAATTTGCTAACTTCCTTGCCGCATGTTGGAGAGTAAGGCTTGCGCCTTGTATTAGCATCCTCTAATGAAAAAAGTGCGCGTCTTCTCAGTCCTAGCGTTTGTAGCTGCTCTTCTCTCACCGTCAGTGGCTCATGCGGCCGCAATCCCACTTTCACATTGTGAAACGATTACGGGTAATTTACCTCCGACAAGCGGCTCGGTATCTTGGAGCGCCAATGGCGTGTGTAACGATTTCATTTATCCAATTAGCGGTAGAACATTCTTTTTTCAAGAAAATCAAACAGCACAAAATCCAAAAGACCACTCCATAATTATTTCGACAGAGCTATACGTTCAAGATAATTCAAAGAACTGGATAGATCTTGGAAAGGCTCCTGCTCTTGCATGGTCGTTTGGGTCAAATAAAACTTTTAGTAACTTCGTTGAGACGCCGCAAGGTCTTTTTCTTGGCGGATTCTTTACGGAAAAAGACACGGGAACATGTGGCCAAGCAGTTTGTAAGGCAGTGAAGCAATTTGAAACCCTAAAAATTGATTCATCAAACCATGTAACAAAATTTACTTCGCCTTCAGTAGCTGGTTCAAATAAATCACCCGGAATGCCTTTTTCATCCGGAAGTTCAAGTGTTATCTACTTTTCTCAACCCCAAGGCTTGATCACGACTTTCGGTAAGAAAGGCGTGGCAACAACTTCTGGTCAAATTGTTAAAAAGGGAACGGCATTTACTTTCTACTCTCTAGATTTAACATCGAATAAATTAAGTGCGCTCCCGCAACTAACTTCAATCGCTGGGGAATTGGGCATTCCTGCAATAGCCAGCCTTGGAAGTTCTGAAGTTTTGTTCGATCCAATTGCGAATAAGATTTTCCAGCTTTCAACTTCAGGCAAGATTAGTATGTTGGCCTGGGAGCCAAATGAAATTTATCAACCCATAAAAGATGGAATTGCGGCTACAGCACATGATGCAAACTCAATTACTTTTCATCTAGGTGACGGCCAAACTCATACGTGCTCCTACTCAGGTGGAAAAGCCCCAGTATCTGCAGATGGCGCAAATATTATTGTTGACGCAGAGTCTTTTAATAGCTCTGATGCGAGCAATACTGTCTCGGTGCCTTTCTACTTGGGCACTGTTGACCAGGCTAATTCTCTAGAGATCACTCCAGACTGCTCTTATAGTTTTAAATTTGAGGGAAGTAGCGTTTCTGATACTCAAAATTTTGTAAATGAGATTACTCATCAAGTCAGTAGCCAAGCGCCAAAGGGCAAGATTCTCAGGATGTTTACTCCTGACGGATTAGTCTTCGACAAAGTTCTAGGAGCCTCATACCAAGCTGCTGGAGTGAGCAGCCAAGGAAATACAGGACCTCATGTCACTTGCACGGTAGATAATTCTCAAGTTAACAAAATGGCAAGCACTGTCTTTTTCGGAACGAATTATGTTGAATGGACTGTTAACCCTGCAACATTAGGTGCTAAATGCACATATCCGGGCGCGCAGAAATTCAAGATTGTCGACGAGGCATTTTCCATCTCAGTTCATTACATCCCTGCCGCTTCCGTTCCGACTCCATCTCCCAGTGCAACAACACGAAACTCGGTGATTCAAGCTGCAGGTGTTGGTGACGCAAAATGGCCAGCGAAGTGTCCTTCTGTAATTGATACCGTAGGCGGAACTCAGCCAAAGATTTCTGGATACAAATTCGATGGTTCTGGGGGAGAGAATTACATGCGCTTGGTTGATGGCGGATCAACTGCAGTAACTTCTCCTGGCAATCTTCTCGGTTGTTATGCAGATATTCCATCACTAAATGGAGCGCAAGCTAATGCCTGGCATATTGGAACAATCAATAGAGATGCGTCTGGTTACTACTGGCAAAATGCTGCCGGTGTGCGATGGGGGCTAACTTTGTCGGGGACGATTCTGGTCACCGATAAGAGCAATCCTTATTACGCAAATGGCCACCAATTCATCACGTATTAAAGGCTCCATTGCTGATAATTTGCTTTTAAATCTCGGAGTATCCGCCCCGTTGCTTCATTTTTAGAAGTTTCTTAGGCATACTTTCGCTTTACTATCCCCATAGGCACGCAGGAGGTTCCCCATGCGTCAGTCAAACTCCGCTACTCGATTTGTCGCCACGAGTGCAAAAATCCTGCTCTTTGCCTTAACAATCGGGATGTTCCAATTAGCAATTTCAAGTGGTCCTGCCTCAGCATTGACACAAATTGCTGTGCCGACCGGATTAAGCCAGTCGGGTGCCACCCATACTTCGGTAACAATAGCCTTCACGAGCGATACAACGACAGCAACATCATTTACGGCAAGCGTTTATACAAATGTTGGTTTAACAACGTTGCTTGAAACTCAAACCGTTTCTGCAGCTAGTCTGACTTCTACTATTGAAATGACTGTTTCCGGGTTAAGTGCTGGAATTACTTATTACATAACCATAACTGCGATTGGTGACGGAACTAATGATTCGCTTCCATCTGTCCCGCTTCCAGTTACAACGCTTCCGACCGTTGTTACTCATATTGTTATTTCTGGAGTAACTCCACCCGTTGCGGGCGCGACACCTGTCACAACTATTACCGCCGATCCGGAATTTACCGGCACAGTTACTTGGTCTCCGACTGTTGCATCCACCTTTCCTGGTGTGACCATTGAAACTGCAACAATTACTCTCACTCCTGCTGCCGGTTACACCCTAAGCGGTGTGCCAGCCAACTCCTTCACCGTTGCAGGGGCAACCACTTTCACAAACGCGATTAACTCAGGAGTGATCACAGCAGTATTCCCAGCAACTGGAGCTTCCCCAAATGTGCCGGTCAATTCCCGTGTAATTTCAGGATTGATAGCACCGGCTACGGGCAATCAAAGAGATACCACAATTGCATTGAACGCCCAATTCACGGGAACCGTTTCATGGTCGCCAACAATGACCTCATCTTCTACCTATGCTGCCTCAACTGTTTACACAGCAACAATTACTCTCACTCCTGCTGCCGGTTACACCCTAAGCGGTGTGCCAGCCAACTCCTTCACCGTTGCAGGGGCAACTACTTTCACAAACGCGATTAACTCAGGAGTGATCACAGCAGTATTCCCAGCAACAGCTGCGGCGGGTTCTGGTGGAGGAAATAACAATGGCGGAGGAAATAACAATGGTGGCGGAGGTGGTGGAACACCAACCCCAACGCTCTCCTCTGATGCATCGCTAGCGATGTTCCTAGTTAACGGTGCTAGTGTCTTGAATTCTTCAACAATAACAAAACTTCCAACCGGAACAACAAGCGTCTCCGTAGTGGCAGTAGCAACAAACGCAAAAGCGAACGTCGTGGTGAGCGGTGGAAACGCTCTTGTTGCAGGTTCCAATATGATCACAGTGAGGGTCATTGCAGAAGACGGCATTACTAGCGCGACCTACTCAGCATCCGTTTTGGTTGCCGCCTCTTCCAACTCTGCTTTGTCTGTTTTTACAATCAATGGGAATAACGCACTCGCGTCATCAGCGCCAATCACCTTGGCCGCGGGCACGACTTCTTTGGCCATTGTTGCGACGGCTGCCGACAGCACTTCAAAAATCACTGTAAATGGTCCCTCAAATCCCGTTGTTCCAGGGGATTATCGCGTCATCGTAATTGTCGTAGCTGCAGATGGAACCACTCAGATTTACAACGCTCAAGTAACAATTCCAACTGGGTCGCCAACGCCAGCCCCGTCGCCTTCTCCAACGCCTACGCCGACTCCAACACTTGCACCTGTTGTTACTGTCGTTCAGATTCAGGCATCCATCTTGAAAAATCCATATGTGTCAATTGCAACGCTTAAGACAAAAAAGAAGAATGTGATGCTCTTGGGTGCGAACACGAAAGTTCCATCCGTTGTGAAAGGCACTGCATTGACCTTCAAGATCACCGGTAATAAGCCTGGTGCTTTCTTGATGATTCGCGTGCAAACACCTGTCAATACTTTCTATTCGGTAAGTGCAGTAAAAACTGCATCGGATATTGTGATCACACCGGCACTGACATTTGCCAAAGCCGGAACTTATAACCTCCGCTTGCGCATGGGATCTCTGGTTAAATTGGTGAGCGTTACCGTCAAATAGCTCGTAGGGTTACACCTATGAAATATCTGAAGGCTAGTCATTTAGCTCCAACGCTACTTGTAACTTCTCTAGCCTTCTTTCTCTCACATCCACTTTTTAGCTTTCAGAACTCTTCTCTCATTGCATTAACTGTTTTCACTGGCCAACTTATAGTCGGATGGACAAATGAATTAGTTGATTTTGATTCCGACCGCGCGCAGGGTCGACTTGAGAAGCCGCTAGTAAGTGGTGAATTACAAAAGTCCTCGCTTCTTTTTGCGCTTTGGATAGATCTTCCACTTTGCCTTGCACTCTCACTCTTTGGTCCACTGGGAATTCGGGGAGGGCTTCTGCATCTATTTGGAGTCGGTTGCGGTGTTTCTTATAACTTCTTTTTGAAGCGCAGCTTTCTTTCAGTGCTTCCCTACACCCTTGCATTTGCAGCACTACCAGCCACGCCTTTTGTTGCCCGGGATATGACACCTCCTGCATGGATGGTAATTGTCGGAGCGGGATTTGGAACCATCGCTCACTTTGCGAACGTTCTTAAGGATCTTGAAGCAGACCGTGAAATTGGCATATACGGATTGCCTCAACGAGTTGGATTCAAATATTCGATATCTGTGTGCGTTGTGATTCTTGTTTTAATAACCCCGATAATTGCAGCACATCGACCACATTTTGCGATGTGGGCTTACTTAGCTCTCATCGTCACACTTGTGGCGCTCGTTCTTCGACCAAAGAAAATTGGTTTTGAAGTAATAATGGCCCTAGCTTTAGTGGACGTTCTTTTAACAGCGCTTGTTCACAATTAGCGCCGTTAGGCCATATTAATTTCAACGTCGTCTGCGACCCCACCCAAGATGTTTATCTTTGATGGAACGGTTTGCAGGAATGAACCAGGAACGAATTCAGAGACAGGGCCGTGAAGAACCAAGCGAGCAATAAAGCGCTGCCAAGAGACTCCACCACCGAGATAGCCATCTAGCCAGAAACTGCGGTCTCTCGCTGTAAGAATATTGACTGGACCAATGGTGTTTGCCTTTGGTGGAACCCAGGACCAATCTCCACCAAATGAATGCAGGGCATTTTGCATAACAGTCATTGGCGTAAGTTCAACGGTTCTAGGTCCAGCCTGCTTGAATGCCTCGTGATCTCCGCGAAATTCTTTGCCCAGGTCAGATTCCCAGAAAGCGATGTGTCCGCACCAACCAATTCCGCCATAACAAACATCCGCACCGCCTAAGTCTTCAATCTTGGAGGTGTAGGAGCTGATCGCTGCTGTTGTTGGGAAATTAAGCTGAGATTCTTTAGGGCGAAGTTTCTTATCAATTTTTAGAAGGAAATTGTCGTACATCGCCTTCTGGAATGAACCAGCCCAAGTGATTGGGGCGGTGTTGCCATCTTGGTCTGCATATTCATCCATGTTGAAGAAGTGAACGTGCTCCATGCTTATCTTCTTCTTATTTATGATCTTTGCAGCAATTTCGTATTGGGGGACAGGACCAACCGGGACGATGGCTACGAAAGTGCGATCTTCATCGCGGGCTTTCTCAATGCGACCGACAAGGTCATTTGCAAAGGCTTTATAGAATTCTTTTTTCGAGTCGATAACTTTGATTTTCAGATTTGGGTTATCGGTCTTTGCAATGTCCTTTTTCTTTATTGCACGAACTCGCTCGCAGGCTTCCTTATCCTGAAAATCGATGAACTTTGCTAAGTCGTATTTGAAATCGTTATTTGCCATGTTTATCACCCCTGCTAGAACAATAACCATGAGTGGGTGCGAAACGCCACCCTTTTGAGCCTAATTCTATTGACGCCTACACATAACGGGTATTGAATAGGTGCAATTAATCTGTTCAACCTATAGGTCAACAGGAAGGATTTCTTTTAAATGGAAAACGAAGAATCAATCACAGATCGCCAGGTTTCACG
Organism: uncultured Actinomycetes bacterium; assembly: GCA_903898555.1. GTDB lineage: Bacteria > Actinomycetota > Actinomycetes > Nanopelagicales > Nanopelagicaceae > PALSA-747. The sequence continues at coordinate 2,203 of CAIUFY010000003.1, read as the reverse complement.
TCGCGCCATTCTCGGAGCCGGCGCAGCTGCGGGGTTAGTAACAATGATGCCGACAGAAGGTTATGCGGCAGGTTTCAGTAAAGCGGCAAATGTAAAGGGCACGATTAGTGCTCTCTTCATGAAGCAAGCCGGTTACTCAGATACCGACGTTGCGAAAATGACTGCAGATTTCAAAAAGGTTTATCCAAATGTTACGGTCAAGACAGAGTTTGTCGCATACGAAGCTTTGCACGACAAGATTGTTACTTCCGCGCTGGCACATACATATGACGTTGTGTTGATTGACGTAATCTGGCCTGCAGAATTTGGAAGCAAGAAGATGGTCGTGGATATCACCAATCGTTGGCCCGCTTCTTGGACAAATGACATGCTTGGCGGGGCTGTTGCTACAGCTGTCTATAACAAGCATTACTACGGAATTCCTTGGATTCTAGATACAAAGTATTTCTTCTACAACACCGAACACATGGCAAAAGCCAAGGTGGATGAAGCATCCCTTGATACATGGGATGGCGTAATGAAGGCCGCTTCTGCGATCAAGAAGGCCGGACTTGTTAAGTATCCACTCGCATGGTCTTGGACACAATCTGAATCCATGCTTTGCGATTACATGCAATTGCTTGGCGCATTCGGCGGACAATTCCTTGATGCTTCGGGCAAGCCAGCCTTTAACAAGGGCGGCGGAGTTCAAGCACTCGAGTTCATGCGCAAGTCGATCGTTGATGGATTAACAGATCCAGTCTCGACCGCAACTGCAGCTGAAGATGACGTTCGCAAGATGTTCTCTGCAGGACAAATCAGTATGGGTCTTAACTGGACCTATATGTGGGCAATGGCTAATGATCCAAAGCAGAGCAAAGTTGCAGGCAAGATGAAGGTTCTTCAAACTCCTGCTGGTCCCGGTGGAAAGCGCCCTGGAATCAACGGAAGCATGGCGTTGTCCATGAGTTCAGGAACTAAAAATCCTGAAGCTGCTTGGGCATATATGTCCTTCCTAACAAGCCAGAAGGAACAGAATGCCGTCGCAATGGATTCACTGCCAGTATGGAAGTCCTCGTACACCGATCCTGTCGTTGTGAAAACATCGCCAGCTGTCGTTGCACAAGCCAAGAAGGAACTCAATGACATGATCTTGCGTCCTCAGGTAACAAAGTACAACGCAATGTCACTGGTTATCCAAGCGGAAGTCTCTAAGGCCCTTATTGGACAGAAGACTCCTCAGAAAGCACTAGATGATGCAGCTACAAAGGTAGCTGCAGTACTAAATGCGTGATTGAAGAAAAGCGAAACGTTCTAGAGCGTTTCAAAAGTTCAGGAAGATTTAGGGGCGAGGGCATTTTAGCCTTCGCCCTTATTCTGCCTTCTCTGCTTGTTGTTGGTTGGATCATTCTTTATCCCATTCTTCGTACTTTTTGGATGTCATTTTTTGACATTGAAAGTCCGCTACCTGGTTCATATCCCTTTGTAGGGCTACACAATTATTTTGCTGCTTTTAAGAGTTCTGACTTTCGCATGGTCACCGAGCATTCGCTCTATTTCACCTTTGTTTCCACATTCTTTGAACTTACCCTTGGCATTCTTATTGCGCTTCTTCTTAATTCCCCACTGAAATTTCGTGGATTTTGGCGCAGCATTGTTGTGATCCCATGGGCCCTGCCCACGATTGTGAATGGCGCTCTTTGGAAATGGATTTATAACGGCAACTATGGAGTGCTAAACGAATTACTCCACGTCTTTCACTTGGGGGGACAAGGTCATAATTGGCTTGGGTCCCCGTTTGAAGCACTTAACATGGTGATAATCGCCGACATTTGGAAGAACACATCCCTTGTTGTTTTCTTTATTCTGGCTGGACTGCAAACAATTCCTTCTGACCTCTATGAGGCTGCGAAAGTTGATGGCTCTACTCCGATTAAGTCGTTCTGGAACATCACCATTCCTCTTCTTGTTCCTAGCATCATGGTGGTCGTCATTCTGCGCACAATTGACGCCTTTAAAGTCTTCGACATTATTTACATTATGACAAAGGGTGGACCAGCATCTGGCACCCAGACAATCTCCTTCTATACCTACCAGCAAACTTTCTCAAACGAGTACTTTGGCTATGGATCCGCACTTGCTTACTTGATTGTAATATTCACACTCGTTATCGCCTGGTTCTACATTAAGTTGCTTCGACAAGGCACGCTTGAAGGTGTTTCAT
>CAIUFY010000002.1 GCA_903898555.1 uncultured Actinomycetes bacterium | reverse complement strand
GCGGGGGAATCCCATTCACGATTATTGGCGTAACTGACAAAAAGGGTTCGAACGGTTTCCAAGACGGCGATTCTCTTGTTGTTGCACCGTTGACCGCAGTCCAACGCTCACTTACCGGTTACAACAATCTTCAATCTATCGTTGTGCAAGCAAAGTCAGCTAAGGTTCAAGATCTTGCTCAAACTGAAATCAATACGATTATGGATGCGCAACATAAGGTTACGAATGTTAATAACCGCGACTATAGAACTCTCAATCAGGCCTCGCTCTTGGCGACCACCTCCTCAAGTAGCTCTGTATTAACTGTTTTATTGGGCATGATCGCTGGTATTTCACTTCTTGTCGGTGGTATCGGAATTACAAATATCATGCTGGTTACAGTTGTGGAGCGCACGAGAGAAATTGGAATTCGTAAAGCAATTGGTGCGCCAAAGCGAGCAATCATGACGCAGTTCTTGATAGAAGCCACGATATTGAGCCTCGTTGGAGGCTTCTTAGGAGTTCTTGGCGGCCTCATTGGAAGTAAATTTAAAATTGTTGGGGTTCAGCCAATCATCATTCCAAGTTCGGTTTTCTTAGCTTTTGGAGTCAGCGTTTTCATCGGACTCTTCTTCGGAAGTTATCCAGCATCACGAGCAGCATCCCTACGACCAATTGAGGCACTTCGTTATGAGTAACCAAAACCAGTCTCCTGAAGAATTTGATCTCTTTGCGCCAAATACCGAAGATGATCTTCATGAGGTCTTAGCTAAGGGAAGCTACAAGTGGACGAATAAGTACACAGCAATCTTTGCAATCGCTCTTGTCGTCGTAACAAGCGCATCTGCAGGTATTTGGTATGGACACCGCTCGACCAGCACTAATTCTGCATTTGGCGCAGCATCAGCATTTAACCGTTCTGGCAGAAGCGGATTTGGAGGCATTGGTGCATCTGCATCGGCGTCTGTAACTGGCGCTTTGCCTGGTGCTTCAGGTTTTGCAGCAGGCGGTTTTGGTGGAGGACGCGGAACTCCTGGAACAATCACATCAGTAAAAGGAAAGACCGTAACAATCACTTTAGATTCGGATCCAACAACGCCGTTATCGACTGGCGACAGCGTTTCAGTGCGCAATAGTTCTGGCGGTCAAACAACGCCCATAACAAGAAATTCTTCTGCAGCAACGCCAGGGTCAACGTCGGGCACTGCCCCTAAAACCGGTGCAACTCCCGCACCATCAATTACCGGAGCGCCACAAGCTGGTGGTCGTGGTGGCGGATTTGCGAATAATCCAGCGCTAGAAGCTTGTCTTGCGAAAGCTGGTGTGAGCATCACTCCCGGTCAACGCATTGATCGAACAGATCCAAAAGTCGCTGCAGCAATGCAGACCTGTTTCTCATCAGTCGGAGGGGGCTTTGGGGCCCGACCTAGCGGAGCCCCAACGCCATAATTTCACCAGCACGAGAGTTAGTAGAGTTGGCCCATGACTACTGGGGGCTTCACAAGCGAGCAGCTTGAACTTGAAGAGTCGATTCTCGTCTTTCCACAATTTGACGCACTCGATGCGGTCGAGCTTGGTGAAATTGCAATGGAGATTGGTTTAGATCGCTCCCTTCCAATTGCAATCGAAGTTCGAATGGGTGAATGGGTTGTATTCCACGCTTCACTTCCTGGTTCCACCATGGAAAATGATCGCTGGATTGCTCGCAAAGCTCGTGTTGTTCTCGCTACTGGCCACTCGACGATGTACGAGCGCGTAAAGGCTGAAGAAGAAGGTCTTGATTGGTACACGCACTACAACCGCCCCGAAGAAATGCACGCAATTCACGGCGGAGGACTTCCAATTAATGTTGCTGGCGGAGGCCTTGAAGGTATTTTGTTGGTTAGTGGATTGCCTCAAGTCGAAGATCATTTATTAGGAGTAGAAATCTTGACCGAATTCTTAGCGCGCGCAGGTGAAAATTAATGGCAACAATTTGGACCGCTGGTGAAGTATTAATTGATCTGATTCCTCGAGAGCGCGGAAATAAGCCTGATTTAATTCGCGACCCTGTTGTCGGTGGAGGCCCTGCGAATACGGCAAAGGCACTTGCGCGTTTGGGATTTGATTCCTATTTTCTTTGTGGTTTATCCAGTGATGCGTACGGAGATCAAGAGCGCGCAGAATTTCTTGCCGACAATGTAAAACTAGATTTATCTCCGATACTCGATCGGCCTTCTGCAACGGCGCAAGTTACCTTGGATGAAAATGGTGGCGCCTCATACATCTTCACATTCGAAGGTACGGCAACTTTTTCTGAACTAGATAACTGGCTCCCTGATCCTTCAAATCCTCCTGCGGTACTTCACGTTGGAACCCTAGGGACTTTGATCGAACCAAGTGCAAATATTCTTTATGAGTGGGCTCAAAAGGTTGATGCACCAATTGTTTATGACCCAAATATTCGACCTTCTGTAGAGGCAAATCGCGATCTTTATCGAACAAACGTAATTAAGTGGGCAGCTCTTGCATCTGTCGTGAAATTATCTGACGATGATGCAAAATGGTTATTTCCCGATCAACAGCTTGAAGATGTTGCAAAGCTCTTTCTTGCGATGGGAGTTCGACTTGTTGTTCTGACTTTAGGAGAACACGGCTTAATTGGATTTACCTCAAATGGTTCTGTAAAAGTTCCAGGGGTAAAAGTGGTTGTTGTAGATACGGTAGGTGCAGGTGACACTGTTGGAGCGATACTTGTTGAAGCAATCGTGGCTTATGGAATTGATAATTTGCAAGGTGAGATTCTAGAAAGAACGTTAGAACGTGCAGCGCAAGCCGCCGCGATAACCTGCAGTCGTGCAGGTGCGAAACCTCCAATGAAAGCAGAACTCGACGAGTGTTAAACATTGACGGACAAGAAATTTCAATTGCAATTGATTTAGATCAAGGTGGTCGATTAGTTTCGCTTCAATGGCGCGATTTGGAATTTGTTCTGCCTCACCGCGGAACAGTTATTAACTGGGGCTGGTATGCGATGGCTCCATGGGCCGGTCGCGTTGCAAACGGCATCATGGTCGACAAGAATGGCAATGAACATTCACTTCCGACTGATCTGGATCCACCGCATGCTATTCACGGACTTGGGCTTATGGGTTCTTGGGAAGACACGGGAAAAGGTCGTGCGCGACTTGAATTACCCGCGCCGTATAACGGTGCATATGTAGATCAGCATTTTGAAATTTTGGATGATGCAGTTCGTTGGACTTTGGAATATGAACCAAACGGTTGTGACCTTCCAGCATGGCTGGGAATGCATCCGTGGTTCCCGCGAGAGCTAGGTCGAGGCGGAGAAGCCGAACTTGAATTCAAGGCCGGCAAAATGTTTAAGCGTGATGAGGATGGAATTCCAACTGGCGAGCTAATTACGCCATACAACGAAAATTGGGACGACTGCTTTACCGATATACGCGGAGTTCCTGAAATTGTTTGGCCAGGGGCTGCCCGAGTCACGATTGAAAGTGATGCGGCGTATTGGGTCGTCTATAACGAAGATACCGAAGGAATTGCAGTTGAACCTCAAACTGCGCCGCCTGACGCTGCCAATTTAGGGATTACAGGTGAGCACTACATTGAGGCGCTCTTTACCTTCAGCGAGGATTTCTAAAGAATCTGCAATAATCGCGAAATGGAAATAAATCGCGACCACTTAAAGAAGTTGATGGCAAAAGAAGAAGATCGATTCTTGGTTTTGCATCCAAAATCTGGGCACCTTTTCAAGCAAGCGCAAGAAGTAATGCCTGGTGGAGTTCCGATGTCATGGATGGCTAAATGGCCAGGTGCCTATCCGCTCTTCGTGGATAGCGCGCAAGGTGCACACTTCACAGACGTTGATGGACATGAGTACATTGACTTTTGCTTGGGTGATACCGGATCGATGACAGGGCACTCTCCTAAAGCCACAACCGATGCGGTTACAGCTCAAATGAAGCGTGGAATTACAGCGATGCTTCCGACAGAAAATGCAGTCTTTGTTTCTCAAGATCTTACAAAGCGTTTTGGCTTACCTCTTTGGCAATTTACAGTTTCTGCAACTGATGCAAACCGACATTCAATTAGGTATGCACGTCTCATAACTGGACGGTCCAAAATAATTGTGATTGATAAGTGTTATCACGGAAGCGTTGATGAAACATTTGGAACTTTGGATGGAAACGGAAATACCGTAATGCGCCCTGGAAACCTTGGCGCACCCGTTGCACTTGATGTGACAACGCGAGTGGTCGAATTCAATAATCTCGAGGCGATGGAAGCCGCTCTTGCCCATGGCGATGTTGCAGCAATCTTGATGGAACCAGCAATGACAAATATTGGCATTGTGCTTCCCGAAGATGGCTATTTACATGCAGTTGGAGAGCTCGCGAAAAAATATGGAACAGTCTGGATAATTGACGAGACCCACACAATCTCTGCAGGTGCTGGCGGAATGACGCATCAATTGGGATTGAAACCAGATATGTTGACGATTGGAAAATCAATCGGAGGTGGAATCCCAACTGGAACATTTGGAATGACGAAGGATGTTGCAGATCGAATCAAGGCAATGGTTATTCGTGAAATCGTCGATACTGGTGGAATCGGCTCAACCCTTGCAGGAAATGCGCTTTCATTTGCAGCAATGCGTGCGACGCTCGCAGAAGTTCTAAATGCAAAGAACTTTGCTCACATGATTGAGCTAGGAGATCGATGGTCTGATGGTGTTGACGCCGCTCTCAAAGAATTTAACTTACCTTGGCATTGCTCGCGACTTGGTGCGCGCGGAGAATATCTATTCCAACAAACAGCGCCGAAAACAGGTAAAGAAGCATCTGATGCCGGTGACTTTGAATTGGAGCAGTACGTCCATTTGCGCTTACTCAATGATGGTTTTCTGATTACGCCATTCCACAACATGGCGTTGATGTCACCAGACACAACAATCGAAGATGTGGACAGGCACACAGAAGCCTTCCGTGCGATGTGTTCGGATTTAGTAAAGCACTAATTAGGCATCAACAAATGCATCCTTGCCAGCGTTCGGCAAGGTGAATCGGTAACCGACATTTCGAACGGTTCCGATAATTGATTCAAATTCTGGACCCAATTTGGCGCGCAATCGGCGAATGTGAACGTCAACTGTTCGAGTTCCACCGAAGTAGTCATAACCCCAGATCTCGTGAAGAAGTTGAGCGCGAGTAAAGACGCGTCCAGGATGTTGTGCAAGATACTTCAGTAGTTCAAACTCTTTGAAAGTTAAGTCGAGTGAGCGACCTTTAATCTTTGCAGTGTAAGAATTTTCATCAATGATTACATCGCCAGTGCGAATCTCTCGAGCAGATGGATCTGAAGCAATGATGTCGTTTAAAACGCGGCCAATGGAAATACGAATACGAGCGTCAACTTCAGCGGGCCCAGCCGTATCAAGAATGACATCGCTAACTCCCCAGTCACTATTGATTGCTGAAAGGCCACCTTCAGTTGTTATTGCAATCATTGGGCAATTTATGCCAGTTGCAGTAATGACTCGCGCAAGGGCCTTTGCCGCAGGAAGATCTCGACGGGCATCGATAAAGAGGCATTCGATTTCAGGAATATCAATCAGGATTGAAGCTTCAGCCGGAAGGATTTTCACTTGATGTTGAAGAAGTCCAAGGCTCGGCAATACTTCGGCGCTCGCGCCTAACGTGTTTGTGAGGAGCAGGACTCTTGCCATTGGAGGAGCCTACTACTGCCCTGCAATAGGATTAGAACATGGCTGAACAACATGAATTACGCGATAAAGGACTTCGACTAACTCCACAGCGAGAGCTCGTTCTCCAGGCAGTCCGAGAATTGGGTCATGCAACTCCCGAGGAAGTGGCTGAGAAGGTCCGCGAATCCCATCCTGGCATCAACCTTTCAACCGTCTATCGCAATCTAGAAACGCTCGAGAATGTTGGACTTGTTCAACACGCGCACCTTGGACATGGAGGCGTTACATATCACGCTTCGGAAGAAGAAATCCATGCTCACCTTAAATGTGAAAAGTGTGGCATTTTGATTGAAGTTCCAATCGAGGCAACTTCTCACTTCACACAATCACTGATTGATGATTACGGCTTCCATACCGACTTGTCGCACCTGGCAATTGCAGGTCGCTGCGAAGCTTGTTTCAATCAAGCGTAATAAATTATGACTGCAGTTTTCTTGGAAGATGGGCCTGATAAAGGTGCCATCTGGCATTTTGGTGAACCAAATAAAGAACAGCGCGCTCTGGCTGATGGCACGGCGTGGTCTGATCTTTCTTATAAAGCAGTTCTAACAGTCACTGGCGAAGATCGCTTGAAATGGCTCAATGATTTAACAACCCAAGAGCTAGTTAACTGGTCGACGCAATCCTGGACTTCTGCACTAATTTTGAACGCCCAAGGTCATATAAATCACCAGATTTTCTTAATGGATGATGGAAAAACAACGTGGATCTTTACAGAGAAGGAGAAGGAAGCAGAATTGCTAGCCTTCTTGCAGAAGATGGTTTTCATGCTACGAGTGGAACCAAAATCAGTATCCGACGAATTTAAAGTTATTAAAGTTGTTGGTAAATCTGATGCGTTCGGTGGTCCGTATGAAATTATTAAACGAGATGCAGATCCAGCTCAGAGTGGAATGCAAGTAGGTACGTGGGCGCTTGAAGCTGAACGTGTTGCACATGTGCGTGCAAGATTACTTTTCGAGACAGATCACAAATCAATTCCAAATGAATTAGGTTTCCTCAACACTTCAGTTCACATGCGCAAAGGCTGTTATCCCGGTCAAGAGACTGTCGCAAAGGTATTTAATCTTGGCCAACCCCCAAGACGACTCGCGATGCTTCATCTTGATGGAACCGAAATCGAATTACCGAAGCATGGGGATCCGGTCATGTTCGATGACAAGGAAGTTGGCTTTATTGGCACTGTAGCTAGACATTATGAGTTAGGCCCGATTGCTCTGGCAGTGATAAAGCGAAATACCCCATTAGATGCGGTATTAACTGCTGGTGGCGTCCTAGCCTCGCAGTGACGGTACGCTTGGATTTATGAATCTGGCATCATTCACTAGCGCAGCTTTGGTTGTTGCTAGTGCTGCCCTTGGGTTCTATTTAATTCGCTGGGGTGTTCGAGGAACTTTAAGAGTTCTGAAGGAGATTAAGAGATAACCATGGCATTCGTAATTCCTGAAAATTTACATGAAGATTTATATCCACTTGCTTGGATGATTGGTACGTGGGCCGGGACGGGTCGTTGTGAGTATCCAGGTATTGAACCATTTGATTTTGCCCAAGAGGTTTCTTTCAACCATGATGGTCGTAATTTCTTGAATTACTACTCACGAACATGGAAGATTGATGAAAATAAGGACATCACCGAGCCATTTGAATTTGAGAGTGGCTTTTGGTCCATTCGCGATAAAAAGATACTTGAAGTTGTGATTGCTCAGAGCATAGGAATAAATCAGGGCTGGGTCGGAATCGTTGATGGTGCAAAAATCCAATTAGCTCTAGATAAATCCTATTCAGCGCAATCGGCTAGCCTTGTTGATACAGGTCAGCGTCTGTACGGAAATGTCGAAGGAGAACTTTTCTACGCCTACGACATGGGTATGAATGGCCACGACTTGCAAGCCTATATGTGGTCTTCACTTGCTCGGAAAGTTGATTAAGTGGACGCTTCAGTTTTTCGCGGAGAAACAATTGCGGAAGTAGTGCGCGCTGGACTCGTTGAGTCGGTGCACTCTGGCCATTTGGTAGAGCTCGATGCGAAAGGGCAGATTGCAAAATCCCTTGGAGCAATTCATGCACCAATCTATCCACGCTCTTCAGTTAAGGCGCTACAAGCATCAGCCATGGTTCGCGCGGGGCTAAAATTAAAACCGCAGCAACTGGCAGTTGTTTGCGCATCTCACAGCGGTTCAGAAGAACACTTCAAAGTTATTCTCTCAATTCTTTCAGATCATAATTTGGATGAAAGCGCTTTTCGAAATGCAACTGATTTTCCACTAGGCGATAAAGAGCGTCGAGCATGGGGAGACAAACCGGCAACTCAACTTGCACAAAATTGCAGCGGAAAACACGCAGGAATGCTTGCAACGTGTGTCGTAAATGGTTGGGATACAAACATTTATACACATCCAGACCATCCGTTACAGAAATTAATTGTTGAAGAATTTGAAACCCTGGCTCGCGAAAAAGTGCAGTATTTAACTGCCGATGGGTGCGGAGCGCCACTATTTGCGCTGAGTTTGGCTGGTTTAGCGCAAGCAATCCACACAATTACTGTCTCGCCTGATCCTGTCTATCAAGAAGTAGTTAGCGCTTGCCGCGCCAATCCTTTGATGATTGCTGGAGAAGGTCGATTGACTACTCGTTTGATGAAGGCCGTTCCTGGACTATTTATGAAGGAAGGCGCGGAAGGCGTTGAGGTTCTTTCAATGCCCGACGGCCGCACGCTCGTTATTAAATGCGCGGATGGATCATGGCGCCCGATGGGTCCAATCATCACCGCAACATTTCAACGTTGGGGAGTGCAAGCTCCTGATGAAAATACATATGTATACGGTGGCGGAAAAGTTGTTGGTCAGGTTGTTGCAAAATGAAAGGTCGCATAGCAACCCTCATGGTTCACACTTCACCTCTTGAACAAGCAGGCACAGGTGATGCAGGTGGAATGAATGTCTACGTAGTTGAAAGTGCTCAGAAAATTGCAGCTCACGGTGTCGAAGTTGATATATATACGCGTAAGACTTCTGAATCCCAACCAGAAGTTGTAAGTATTTCAGATGGCGTCAAAGTGCGCTTTCTAGAAGCTGGCCCCGCAGCGCCGCTCACAAAAGAAGAGCTTCCTTCGCAGATCAGCGCATTGACACATGACTTTATGCGCCAGATGCGTGCTTTACCTGAGAATTATTACAAGCTCGTCCATTCTCATTATTGGATTAGTGGACAGCTCGGTTGGAATATTCGCGCGGCGACACATTTGCCACTTGTTCACACGATGCACACTATGGCTTTAGTTAAGAATCAAGCTCTTGCAGATGGGGAAACTCCAGAACCAAACATCCGTGCGTACGGTGAAGAACAAATCGTTCGAAATGCCGATGCTTTGATAGCAAATACAGATGCAGAAGCAGCCCAACTTGTTTCGCTCTATAACGCTTGCCCGGACAAAGTGTTTTCAGTTGCCCCCGGAGTTGATCTTCAAAGATTTACGCCCGGTAAAGGAAGAGCTGCGGCGCGCGAGAAACTTAAAATTGCACCTGATGCGTTGATGTTCACTTTTGTTGGCCGCATTCAACCCCACAAGGGCCCCGAAGTTTTGGTGAGGGCTATTGCCGAAATGGTGATTCACTCCCCACATTTACGAGCAAAGCTCGCACTTGTAATTATGGGTGGCGCATCTGGAAACGGCTCGCATGAACCAGAGCGGCTTCAAGCTTTATCGAAGTTTCTTGGGGTTGAGGATCTCATCCACTTTGTCACTCCGTGCAAGCGTGAGGATTTACCTGACTGGTATCGAGCATCTGATTTAGTCTGCGTACCGAGTTACTCAGAAAGTTTTGGACTTGTTGCCTTAGAAGCACAAGCGTGTGGCACTCCGGTCGTCGCAACAGCAGTCGGCGGACTTCGTACAGCAGTGGCGGACGGAATTTCTGGCGCCCTCGTTGATGGACATGATCCACGTGCTTGGTCCTCTGTCATCTCTCGGTTATTGATGGAACCGGCTCATCGCATTGGTTTATCTGTTGGCGCCCTTGAGCATGCTTCACATTTTGGCTGGGATGCAACTGCACGCAAAACGCTTGATGTTTATGACTGGGTTCTTTCCAAACCTCACGAGCAAACGCTAAAAATAGTCCAGTGATTGCTAGGGAAGTTATCGAAGAGTTTCTTTCTTCACACGATTTGGATTTTGATTCACCAAAGCAAAATGCGTTTTTTATCACCCTCCCGGGAGAAAAGAAACTTGAAACACATTGCGCTCTAATTCTTGGAGATCACTCACTAACAATAAGTGCATTTGTAATTCGCAGACCAGATGAGAATGTTGCAGGCGTGCATGAATGGCTACTTCAAAAGAATTCATCGATGTATTCAGTTGCATATGCAATAAATGAATATGGTGATATCTACTTGGTTGGCCGTCTCCCGCTTACGGCCGTGACTGAGCAAGAAATTGATCGAATTCTTGGGGCTGTTCTTCAATATTCAGATAGTTCCTTTAATGTTCTTCTCGAAATGGGATTTGCTGATGCAATTCGCCGCGAGTGGGCTTGGCGTGTATCGCGCGGTGAATCTCTTGCTAATCTCGCGCTTTTTGAACATCTCATTGCCTAGTTTATGATTCGAGCATGACAACTAATCTGATCTTGCTCCGCCACGGTGAGAGTGAATGGAATGCAAAGAATCTATTTACTGGTTGGGTAGATGTCCGACTTTCAGAAAAAGGAGAAGTTGAGGCTAAGGCGGGTGGCGAACTCCTTAAGACACGTGGTCTTCTTCCAAACGTCGTTCACACTTCTCTACTTCGTCGCGCGATTCATACATCGCAGTTAGCCCTGGATGCCTGTGATCGCCATTGGATTCCAGTGCGACGTTCGTGGCGCTTGAACGAGAGACATTACGGAGCACTTCAAGGAAAAGATAAAAAGCAGACTCTTGAGGCATACGGTGAAGAGCAATTTATGTTGTGGCGCCGTTCATTTGATGTGCCACCACCACCGATTGATGACGAGAATGAATTTAGCCAAAAGAACGACCCTCGATATGCGGATCTTGGCGCCTTGCTTCCTAAAACTGAGTGCTTAAAGGATGTAATCGAGCGGATGATTCCTTATTGGAATGAATCCATCATTCCCGATCTAAAGGCGCACAAGACAGTTTTAGTCACCGCTCATGGAAATTCAATTAGAGCCTTGGTGAAGCATCTTGACGGAATTAGCGATGAAGCAATCGCGGGACTAAATATTCCAACAGGTATCCCTTTGCTTTATGAATTAAACGAAAACTTTATGCCGACAAAAAACGGTGGAGAATATCTAGATCCGCAAGCAGCAAAGGAAGCCATTGAGGCCGTAGCAAATCAGGGGAAGAAATAACCCTAGTTAATTAGGCTTTAGCGTTCGCGTATTCACCAGTCACCAGGAAGTAAACACGGTGGCTGATGGATACAGCGTGATCTGCAAAACGTTCGAAGTAACGACCAAGAAGTGTCATATCGATTGCGGTCTCAATACCATGGCCCCAGTCATCGCCTAATAAAGTTGAAATTAGTAGGCGGTGGAGGCGATCCATCTCATCATCATCTTGTTCAATTTCAAGAGCGCGAGTTAAATCACGGTATTGCAAAACTGTGACCATCTTCTCCATGATGCGAGCGTTTGATTTACTCATATCTTGAATAATTGTTTCCAACTCTGCAGGGACTGCATTGTTTGGATAGCGCATACGTGCGAGCTTTGCCACGTGGTGTGCCAAGTCGCCCATTCGTTCTAGGTCGGCGCTTATGCGAAGGGCAGTAACTAGCGCACGTAAATCAGAAGCCACTGGCTGTTGACGAGCCATTAAGTTAATAATTCGGGCATCAAGGTCATGTTGAGTGTGATCGATGTTTTCATCAGCTGCAATCACTTGCTCAGCAACTCCAAGGTTGGCTGTGGTGAGTGAGATGCATGCCTGGTCTAGAGCTTCCTTAACCATGGCAGCCATGCCAAGCAGACTGGTGTTGATACCTTCGAGTTCTTCATGAAACATATCGCGCATTGGGTAAGGGTACCTTTCTCGCGCATCTTGCCCCTGCATTATTGTTAACAGAACCTGAACTATCAGTTAAATCTAGGCTTTCTTGGCCAAGGATCACCCTAAGCGAGCGGGCAGGCCTCCAATCTCTCCTAGGATTACACCGTGATTTGGAACCGAAAGCGCCAGCTAGCCGCTAGCCCTTTCAACGAGACAGTTGAAACAACCGGGATTCCAGACGAACTCATCGACATCATGGATTCGATTGACGCTGAATATATTTTGATGGATGGTTCAGAACACGTTGTTCAATCATCGCTCGGGATTTCGACATTCAACATCGTGCGCGAGACAACTCTTCTCAACGAACATTTGTTAAGGCTCGTACGAGCTACGCGACGTTCTGGGCAACCACAAGAAACCACAATGGAACTTCCACGAGGACCGATTGGTGGGGGAATACATACACTCTTCATTCGCGTCACTCCACTTGGTGATAATGGATTAATTGCAATTTTAATCTTTGACGACTCCGAGATGCGTCGTTTGGATTCAATACGAAGAGATTTTGTAGCAAATATTTCACATGAGCTAAAGACTCCAATCGGTGCCCTCTCTATTCTTTCTGAAGCCGTATTAGGTGCTGCTGATGATCCAGATGCAATCACAAGATTTGCTGGCCGCATGCAAATTGAGGCAAAGCGACTTTCAGAGCTAGTCCAAGAGATCATTGACCTCTCAAGACTTCAAGACAACGATCCATTAACAAATGGAAAAGTCTTCAATATCGCGGATGCAATCAAAGAGGCGATAGAGCAAACTCGTATGTCGTACGAGGCAAAGAAGATTTCTGTATCGTTTTCTCCAATAGATCAGCCACAAGTACTTGGAGATCGCGATCAGGTCGTTATGGCAATTCACAACCTTGTGGAAAATGCAGTTAACTACAGTCCGCAATCCACGCGAGTTGCGGTAACGCTGAAAGAGAACGACGG
>CAIUFY010000001.1 GCA_903898555.1 uncultured Actinomycetes bacterium | reverse complement strand
CGAGAATACCAGTCAATGACTGCCACCAAACATTCTTTCGAGTGGCTTGGAGTTCGTGGATCAGCGCAGCTATTTCACTTCCGATTGCTGGTTCATCTGGACTTCCTGCAGCAATAAGCAGGCCAATATCGGGAGAAACGTTTTTCCAGGCGCGTAGCAAATGTGCGAGACCTTTTTGGCGAGTAATTCTTCCAACGAATATGGCGTAACGACCTGATATTCCAAGTCGGGAAAGAAGCTCTGGATCTGAAGTTGGAGAATATTTTTGCGTATCAACTCCATTGAGAATTGTGTGAATCTTTGAAGGGTCTAATTCTGGATAAGCCTTGAGAATATCTTTCTTCATTCCATTGCTCACTGCGATAATCGCATCAGCAGCCTCATAAGCCGTCTTTTCTGCCCAGGAGGAGAGGCGATATCCGCCTCCTAATTGCTCTGCCTTCCAAGGTCGATCTGGCTCTAAAGAGTGCGCAGTAATAACGTGAGGAATTCCGTGGAGTAGTGATGCAAAATGACCGGCCATATTGGCATACCAAGTGTGCGAATGAACTAGGTCGACTCCACCAAGCGCCTGAGCAATCTCTATATCGGTGGCTAAGGCCGCGAGTGCGGGGTTGAGTGTCGCCAGACCATCGGGCAGGGGATATCCAGTGGCCCCATCACGCTTTTCACCGAAGCAGTGGACATCAACATCTATCTTCTTGCGAAGTGCTTGCGTCAGCTGAAGGGCATGGACTCCAGCCCCACCATAGATATGTGGTGGCCACTCTTTTGTGACGAGACCAATCCGCAAATCATGAGACATTTGTTATAGCTCCGTTACATAGTGTTTACGAGATTGGCTACCTTACAGGGGCAGGTAAGGGTATCTTTTCAGCATGATTCGCAGAGAGCAACCCCTTGGAATTGTCCTTGCCGGCGGCGAGGGAAAACGCCTTATGCCATTAACGGCAGATAGGGCCAAACCGGCAGTTCCATTCGGCGGCGCGTACCGATTGATTGACTTTGTTTTGTCGAATCTTGTTAATGCAGACCTTCGAAAGATTGCCGTATTGACGCAGTACAAGTCGCACTCACTAGATCGTCACATAACGACGACCTGGAGAATGTCTACTCTGCTAGGAAATTACATAACTCCAGTTCCTGCGCAACAACGCCTTGGACCACGTTGGTACACCGGTAGCGCAGATGCAATTCTGCAAAATTTTAATTTAATCCATGACGAAAACCCGAAGCATGTTTTGGTTTTTGGTGCCGACCACGTTTACCGCATGGATCCAGAGCAAATGTTTACATTCCATCGCGAGACTGGCGCTGGCGTAACGGTTGCTGCTATTCGGGTGAAGAAAAGCGAAGCATCTGAATTTGGCGTAATTGAATTAGCTGATGATGGAATCACCATAAAGGCATTCCACGAAAAGCCAGCCAACCCACCGACCATGCCGGGTCATCCAGAATTTTGTTTAGTCTCGATGGGAAACTACATTTTCAAACGTGATGAAATGGAAGAAGCGCTCATCATTGATTCGGAAAATCTGGAAAGCAAACATGATTTGGGAACAAATATCATTCCAATGATGACGGCAATGGGCCGCGCTCGTGCTTATGATTTTGCAAATAATCAAGTTCCAGGAGAAACAGATCGCGATAAAGGTTATTGGCGAGATGTTGGAAGTATTGACGCGTATTACGACGCACATATGGACTTGGTTTCAGTTCATCCGATATTCAATTTATACAATCGCGAATGGCCTTTGTTAACAAATCCGCCATCATTGCCACCCGCTAAGTTTTCTGAAAACGGAAGCGCGGTTGATTCCATAGTTGGAGCTGGTTCGATTATTGCCGGAGCTCGTGTCGAGCGATCGGTTGTTTCATTTGATGTTCAGGGAGCAACAAATGCAATCATTCAAGGTTCTGTCATCATGCCTGGAGTCCGAGTAGGGGCTAATGCGATTATTCGCAATGCCATCCTCGATAAAGGTGTAATTGTTGAACCAGGAGCTCAGATTGGCGTAGATCTAGAGCGGGACCGCCACCGCTTTACAGTCAGCGATGGTGGAATCGTTGTAGTCGGAAAGAGCACCATAGTTTCTGCGCACTAACTTATTTAGGCAGTTAGATCTCGTAGAGCCCGATATCGAACAAGTACTTCTGGAGTTGCTTCTGCCTTTACGCTGACGACTTCTCCCAAATTCCACACAGGTGGTTTTTCTTTACCGGAAAGAGCCCACGCTGCTTGGCGTGCGGCGCCATTAGCGACATATTCACCCGCAGGGGGTACGAGAACTTCTCGACCAAATAGAGCCGAAGCAATCTTTGAAACCGCTGGATTCTTAGCAGCGCCTCCTACAAGAAATACTCGTCGAATACTGACTCCAGCTTTTTCAAGTGCATCAACTGCATCGGCAAGACCGCACAACATTCCTTCGATATATGCGCGAGCCATATTTTCTTGTGTTGAATTCGTAACCGTAATTCCCGCGAGGATGCCTGTTGCGTCTGGTCGGTTCGGCGTTCTCTCTCCCTCAAAATACGGCAGAAGTGTGAGTCCGTTAGCACCGGGCTTTGAGCGAAGAGCAAGATCTCCAAGTTCTTCGTGAGAAACGTTAAGAATCTTTGTCGCAGCATCAAGAATCCTGGCTGCATTCAATGTGCAAACAAGGGGTAAGAATTCTCCAGAGGTTGATGCAAAACCTGCGATAGTTCCGGAAGAATCATTTGTTGGAGTTGATGAAATTGCGAAGGCCGTACCGCTTGTACCGAGTGACACAATAACGTCACCCTCTTCGGCTTGGATTCCAAACCCCGCACCTGCATTATCCCCAGCACCGGCGCCAATCTTTAAGCCGTTCTTTGTTGTGGCACCAAATTCTCTACTTGAAATTATCCGTGGAAGAACTACGGGTTGAGTGCTTCGCAGTGCAGTGCTGAAAACTTCAGGGAGATATGTTGAGGAGGAGGGATTGAAGTACCCGGTTCCAGATGCTTCACTGCGATCTGTAAAAAGGTCTTTAATTGAGGTGCTTCCTGATAGTTTCCAAGATAGCCAATCATGAGGAAGACAGATGGCTGCAACTCTCTTTGCATTTTCACTTTCGTGATCTGCCAACCACCGCACTTTGCTTGCAGTAAATGAGGCAACAAGGGCGGAGCCGCTTAGTTCGGCAATATTAGGTATTTCTCTATTTAGATCATCTGCCTCTTTGGCCGATCGAGTGTCATTCCACAGGAGAGCGGGCCTGATGACCGCTCCTTCTGCATCCAGCGCCACCATCCCATGTTGCTGGCCACCAATCGAAAGGGCTGAAACATCGTCAAGGCCGCCGGCTAGGGCAATTGCCTCTTGAATCGCGCTCCACCAGTGAGCGGGATCGACCTCTGTCCCATCGGGGTGGGAGGCCCTTCCCTCACGAATCAACTGGCCAGTTTCTGCCTCACGAATCACGATTTTCACCGACTGCGTAGATGAATCGACTCCAGCGACTAGCGTCATGGTGCTCCTTTTATTAACTGATGCTACTGAAAGGGTAGACTTCCATAGTCATCGTTGACTAGCCACTTTATTCATGAGTTCGAATTAATTCGATTTTGGAGTTCTTAGAGATGCGTATTGGTGTACTAACAGGCGGCGGAGATTGCCCAGGCCTAAATGCGGTTATTCGTGCAGTTGTCCGTAAGGGAATCAAAGAATACGGATATGAATTTGTTGGTTTCCGCGACGGCTGGAAGGGCCCACTAGAGGGTTTGACCATGCCTTTGGACTTAACCACCACTCGTGGAATCTTGCCTCGTGGAGGAACCATTCTCGGCTCATCACGCACAAACCCTTTCAAGATTGAAGGTGGCGTTGAGAAGATCAAAGAGAATTTGGCAGCAATGGGTATCGACGCACTCGTTGCAATCGGCGGAGAAGACACATTGGGCGTCGCGACAAAACTCGATTCCTTGGGAGTAAAGGTTGTTGGAGTTCCAAAGACAATCGATAACGATCTAAACAACACGGATTACACATTTGGTTTTGATACATCAGTAAATATTGCTGTCGATGCGATTGATCGTCTTCACACAACAGCAGAATCACACCACCGTGCGCTTATTGTTGAAGTGATGGGTCGCCACGCTGGTTGGATTGCACTTCACGCAGGTATCGCAGGCGGAGCAGCTTGTATTCTGATTCCAGAAAAGAAGTTTTCAGTTGATCAAGTCTGTGATTGGGTTAATTCTCGCTTCGAATCTTCATATGCGCCGATTATTGTGATTGCAGAAGGCGCCATTCCCCAGGATGGTGACCTCATTACAAAAGATCAGACTCTCGATGCATTTGGCCACGTAAAGCTCTCTGGAATTGGCGAGTGGCTTGCAGGTGAAATTGAAAAGCGCACCGGAAAAGAAGCGCGCACTTCAGTTCTTGGACACATCCAACGTGGTGGCTCACCAACAGCCTTCGATCGCGTTTTGGCGACTCGATTTGGCCTTCATGCAATAACAGCTATTCATGATGGTGATTTCGGCAAGATGGTTGCACTTCATGGTACGAAGATTGAAAGAGTGCCTCTCGCATCTGCCACATCAGAATTGAAGCTCGTATCTCCTGAGCTTTACGCGGAAGCTGAGGTCTTCTTCGGTTAATTGGTCGCCCTGCGAACTTTTTAAACCCTAGAATTCTCCAATGACTTCCTCACGTATCGATTCAATTTTCACGCCTGGTCTTGTGGCTGCTCAGCAGCCGCAATGGCCTGGTGGAGCCGACGGCGAACAAATCCGCAAAGCGGTAGATACCCTCAAGAAGCTTCCCCCGCTAGTTTTTGCAGGCGAGTGCGACAATCTCAAGGCTCGCATCGCTGAAGCAGCAGAAGGCAGAGCATTCTGGCTTCAAGGTGGAGATTGCGCAGAAACGTTTGCAGCGGCAACGGCAGATTCGATACGAAATCGCATAAAGACAATCCTCCAAATGGCAGCAGTACTTCAATATTTTGCAAGCATGCCTGTTATCAAAGTTGGACGAATGGCCGGACAGTTTGCAAAGCCTCGTTCCAATAATGATGAAACGCGCGATGGCGTAACTCTTCCTGCCTACCGCGGAGATGCGGTCAATGATTTAGCGTTCACACTTGAGTCGCGCACGCCAGATCCACAGCGATTGGTCCAGGTTTACAACACATCTGCGGCAACTCTTAATCTTGTACGTGCATTCACTACTGGCGGATTTGCAGATCTTCGACAAGTGCACGAATGGAACAAAGGTTTTGCCAGCGATCCTCGATTCGGCGCGCGCTACGAGCAGCTCGCTAATGAAATCGGTCGGGCACTTGAATTCATGGTGTCAGCAGGAGTAGATCCAGAGGCATTTAAGACAGTTGATTTCTATTCAAGTCATGAAGCTTTGATTCTTGAGTACGAGAAGGCATTGACTCGTATTGATTCGCGCACGGGTCTTCCATACGACGTTTCCGGGCATTTTGTTTGGGTCGGGGAACGCACAAGACAACTCGACGGTGCGCACATGGATTTTGCTGCCAAAATTGAAAACCCAATCGGCATCAAACTCGGGCCTAAGACGACGCCAGAAGATGCACTCGCCATGATTGCCAAACTCAATCCAGAAAATGAACCTGGTCGCCTAACATTCATTACGCGCATGGGAGCAGGACTTATACGCGAGAAGTTGCCTGCACTTGTGGATGCAGTAACAAAGTCCGGGGCAAAAGTACTTTGGGTTTGCGATCCTATGCATGGAAACACTTATGAAACTTCGACTGGCTACAAAACGCGCAAGTTCGATGATGTCATGGATGAAGTTCGTGGATTTTTTGAAGTCCATAAGAAACTGGGTACGCATCCAGGTGGAATTCATATCGAACTGACGGGTGATGATGTAACCGAGTGCGTAGGTGGCGGAGAGCAGATTTCCGAAGCTGACCTAGCCGGGCGTTACGAGACAGCCTGCGATCCAAGGCTCAATCACACCCAATCGCTAGAGCTGGCATTCCTAGTAGCGGAGATGCTGCGCGACCGTTAATTCGGGTCTACCATTCGCAAGTGCTTTCTCAGACCTCGCATAAGACCCCAGTTGGAACGCTCTTTCTTGTAAGCGATGAACACATCCTTCTGGCTGCCGGATTTCGGAGTTTCGCTGACCTTCTAGAACGCATGGACAAGGCTGACTCTTCGCGAGAAATCAAATCTGTTCGAAATATTCCAGTGATTAGCGATTTGGTTAAGGATTATTTTGATGGAGATCTAACTGCAATCAATGGAATTTCAGTTCGACAACCTGGCGGCGATTTTTTCCAGTCCGTATGGAAAGTCATGAGAAAAATTCCTGCTGGCAAGACAATGTCCTATGCGGATCTAGCAAAACGAGCAGGTTCTGAAAACGCAGTTCGCGCTGCAGGAAGTGCCTGCGCTAGAAATCTTGTTGCACCGATTGTTCCATGTCACCGCGTTGTGAAAAGTGG